>RFIQ01000413.1 GCA_003695565.1 Planctomycetota bacterium
AACGACTGATCGTTGTTTCGGCAGGCAATCTCGATCTTGGGGTTCGGCACGAGTATCCGACGCGAAACCAGGTTGAGGGAATCGAGGATCCGGCTCAGTCGTGGAATTGCCTAACAGTCGGTGCTTTCACCGATCGGACAACGATTCACGAACCAGGCTACGACGGTTGGGAAGTAATTGCTCCGTCCGGACGCCTCAGCCCGGCAAGCCGTACATCCAGAGTGTGGAATGACAAGTCCTGGCCGTTGAAGCCCGACATTGTGATGGAAGGGGGTAACAATGCGATCGATCCGAGTACAAACCGTGCCGACTACGTTGACGATCTTTCCCTAATGACTACGCGCGTCGATCCAACTGGCGCTGTGCTGACAACCACTGGTGACACCAGTGCTGCCACGGCGCTGGCTGCTCGGTACGCGGCACTGATCTGGGCGCAATATCCGAACCTCTGGCCAGAAACTGTGCGTGCCATCCTTGTTCATTCCGCACGATGGACGGACGCGATGATGAACGAGTTCCCAGGCAACTCATTGGCTGACCGAGAAAGCCGGCTTCGCTGCTATGGCTATGGCGTCCCGAACCTTTCTCGCGCTTTGGCCAGTCTCGCAAATGCGGCGACGCTGGTGATTCAAGATCGCCTGCAGCCGTTCCATAAGGCAGAAGACGACCGGATCAAGACCAAGGACATGCACTTGCACCAACTTCCCTGGCCGACACAGGTGTTGCGGGAACTGGGCGAATTACAAGTCCGGATGCGCGTGACGCTTTCCTATTTCATCGAACCGAGCCCCGGGCGGCGTGGATGGACTCGCAAACATCGGTATCAGTCGCACGGCTTGCGTTTCGAAGTCAAGCGACCACATGAAACCGACGTAGACTTCCACAAACGTATTAATAGGGCGGCTCGGGAAGAAGAGGAGCAAGATGCATCATTCGGAAGCGACGATCGAAACTGGGCCATCGGTAGTAGGCTGCGGGTAAAAGGTTCGATTCATTCCGACACGTGGACTGGGACGGCGGCAGAATTGGCGGACTGCGGCGTGATCGCGGTGTTTCCTGTAACGGGCTGGTGGAAGGAACGCGGCCACTTGAACCGATGGAACAGCCAAGCCCGTTATTCCTTGATTGTCACGATAGAGACCGACTCACCCGATGTGGATGTTTACACGCCGATTGCAAACCAAGTTGGCGTTCCGGTCGAAAACATCATCGAAACATAGCTCAGAGTGGGCATCCAGTGTGAGGCCGTATCGTGCACCACGGCTAAAACTGCGCGTCGTCCCATTCCGCCAGCGACAGGACGTCAGCTCGCTGAGCTCCAGCGTCTGGCCAACCTTTGGAGTGCTTCGACTTGTCGGAGCTTTCGTTCTAAATCCGCGTTTCGAACACTGAATCGAAGAACTCACTGGCCGGAGCTGGGGGAGCCTCGATGGCGCGACGCTTGAGCGAGTTGCAAAGTTTCCCGCACGGTGTCGAGAGCGATAGATGAGTCGCATCAGTTTTGCTTGTTTTTTATAGCGTTGAGATTTACGAGCAGTTTACGCATGATGTCGCAGTGGAACAGTTCGCCGGACGGTCGCGCCTGTCCGAATCGAAATCGCCCGCCGCACTGATCAAGGCAAATCGGAAGGCGTTGGGTAATGAACAATAAACCCTCACCCCTTCAGCCGCCGGGTGCTAGCCCCGGTTCCATCAGGCGCGTTGCTAGTGGACGATGAAACGATCCGGGGGCGGCGGGCATGAACCGGACGGTAGCGCGTCGCGGTTGACGGATCACCGGGGTCAAGGATTAACCGTGTATGGAACCGGGGCTAGAGCGTTGCGGTTGATCGAACCGGGGCTAGCGCCCTGCGGCTGATTTGGTGCCCATTCATTGATTTGGTTCCATGCTACTTATTTGGCGTTCTTCGAACGCAAGTCGCGTTCGGAGGCGTAGCGGACGGAGATCTCGTCTTGCACCTCGGCGGCTTCCTCCAACAGCAGTTCGACGGCGGCTTCGAGCTGCCGATCGACGCCACGCGGAAGCTCGCCAGGCAACGGCCAGATCTGGAGATCCGGAATGCATCCGTTCCGCTCCATGTCTTCCCCGTCCCGGATCAAGAACCATCCGCGGAACGGGACTCGGATGCGGCCGACGTCGATGACCGACGCACTGCCAGTGCTGATCACCCCGCCGGCCGTCCGCACGCCGACCACTTTGCCTCGGCCCAGCGTCTTGATGGCGTGCGAGAAGATCTCCGCGTTGCTGTAACTGTTCTGATTGCACAACACGATGATCGGACGATGCCAGGCCGCGAACACGGCGCGATCCTGCGGGTATCCGTGCCCGCCGCCGCGCGGAATCGTCACGGCATGCCGCGGCTGCGTCAGCGCAGTCAACAACAAATCCGTCGTCGATCCGCCGCCGTTGTCACGCACGTCGATGACGATCCCCTTGCGACCATAGCCGACGTTGTACAGTTCGCGCTCGAAGTTGAAAAAGCTACCCATGTCCATCGCGCGAATGTGCAGATAACCCAACTGACCATCGCTCAGCTCGTCGACCATCCGACGGTTGCGGTCCAACCACTGGTCGTACAGCAGGGATCGCGCTCGGCCGTAACTGATCGGACGCAAGGTAATCTCCAACAGCTGCGGCTGGTCTCCCTCACGTTGCCGTTCCACGCGCAGGACGATATCCCGCTCCAGGGGCCCGTTGAGCACTTGAGTCAAATCCATGGCCGGATCGACCGGGTGTCCGTCGATGGCCAGGATCACGTCCCCCGCCTGCAGCTTGCTCGTCTCGCGGTCGGCCGGACCGTTCTTGATCACGTCGCGGACCTTCAATCCGGGACCTTGGAAACCGTCCACAAAACGCACTCCCAAATGCGCCGTCTCTTCGGTCCATGCGTCGGTCA
>RFIQ01000414.1 GCA_003695565.1 Planctomycetota bacterium
CGCCCAGCCACGACTTGAGCGCCCTCCAGCGGGTTTGCCACCCGCCAGTTGAGCCACATGGATCGTTGCATGCAATCCACCTGCACGCTTCATGCTCGGGTAGCAACAGCTGCTGTTGACCTGGCTGGGCCAATGCCAGCATGGTCCGCTTGAACCCCATACACCAGCCGAGGGGCAAGACTTTCCCTAATCGTCAAATCTTCCCAGAGCCGCACGATCGGCTTTTCCAATTCATTTGGAGCTTTGGATTTCCGATGAATCGACTGAATCGAATTCTCCGATAGCTTCAATCAGAAACGCGTTCACAGGTGCGGTGCATTCCAGGGTTACAAACCGGCTCACTGAGATTCGGTGGTAGGGCGGCCCAGGTGGCATCACACCGTCGACCCACACGCCAGGAGGTTCGGTGGTGGTCGTTCAAGGATTCCGATTGTTTCAAGGATGAGAATATGAAGATTACCAAATTTGCGTTGACCGCAGCGATTGCGGCAGCCTGCCTTGGTGGGTCGGTTCGTGCGGAAGCCCCGGCCGGAACCAGTGCAGATTACGATTACTACTCCGAGGACGCAGCACCCGTTGTTTCCGCGGAGACGCTTCGCGATTACAGTTCGGTGATTCCGGCCGCCGCCGGATGCTCTGATGCACCGGTTAGCAACTGTGACAGTGGTTGCGGTGCCGGATCATGCGACGGCATCAGCGGATGCGATGGCGGATGTGATTCCGCATGCGGTTGCGGCCCCTGGAAGCTGATCGATCGCAAGATCCTCGGCTTTGAAGTGGGTGGATGGACGCAGTTAGGGTACCACACCTACAACAACACGCTCTTCAATCAGCATGCCGATCGAATCCGGTTGCAACAGCAATGGTTGTGGGCCGAAAAGAAAGCCGACGGGCGGTGCGGATTGGACTTCGGCGGACGCATCGACTACCTCTACGGTGTCGATGCCCAGGATACCCAAGCCTTCGGCATCCTGAACAACCACTGGGATAACAATTGGGATCACGGCATCTACGGCCACGCGATTCCTCAGTTGTACGGCGAAGTAGCGATGGGCGATCTGTCGATCAAGGTGGGACACTTCTTCACCCTGATCGGGTACGAAGTTGTTGGTGCTACCGGCAACTTCTTCTACTCGCACAGCTACACGATGTACAACAGCGAGCCGTTCACGCATACCGGTGTTCTGGCCACCTACAAAATGAGCAATGACTTGACCGTTTACGGCGGTTACGTCATGGGCTGGGACAGCGGCTTCGAAGACAACGGCGACGCCTTCCTCGGCGGAACGTCGATGGATCTGACCGATCTGATCAACGTCACCAGCCAGTACGTCATCGGCCGCTTCGGCGAAGCCGGAGCGCAGAACGAAGTCGGCTTCATGACCAGCACGGTCATCACCACGCAGCTCAGCGATTCCATGCAGCACGTGTTGTGGATCGATTACCTGGATACCGATGGTACCGGCCGCGCTCGCGAGCGTCAGACGTTCGATGTCAACAACATCCTGTTGATCGGATTGACCGACAACGTCACCTGGGGCAATCGCTTCGAGTGGTACAACATCGACAAGGGCGTGTACGGCGTGACCACCGGTCGCAGCGATGTTTACGCCTACACCACGGGCCTCAACATCAACGCCGGTACGAACCTGGTCTTCCGCCCCGAAGTGCGATGGGACTGGGATAAGGACCGCGTGGTCGGCAATGAATTGGGCGGTAGCCAAACGACCTTCGGCATGGACGCTATCTTGACCTACTAGCGACTGGGTTGCTGGCGGGCTCGGTCCTTGCACGTCTCGGAACGAGCCCCCTCCTCAGCCTCCGCTTGGATCAGGAATCGAAGAATCTAGCCAGCGGCCGTTGCTTCTCATGAGCAGCGGCCGCTTTTTTGTTTTCCCTTTCGCACTCGTCTCCGCCATCATTTCTCACACGCGTACGCTCCGCGTCTCTGGGCCGAGAATCTCTCACGCACGTGTTGCTTGTCCCCATCTCGCGCACGGATTGCTATGCCGATGGCGGAGGTCCCGTCCCCGCCATATGCAGACGGAAGATTGGTTGCGCGGTTTCTCGGCACGAATGCTTAATACCTGGGCATTCCATCTGCTTAGAACGGACCAATCAAACATCGCCAAGAAAAACCTGAAAATCCCCTAAGCCCTTTTGAGCTAATGCTTTGCGCTTGGCCAGGGAAGGCGGCGAGACAGGTACGGGCGGCCCGCTGGCACGCCTGGTGCAAATGAGCGACGCCGTTGGGGTCAAGCACCATGCATGTGCGCGGTCGATAGTGACCCTCTGTTTCAATTCAAGTCCGAGTTTCCCTTTGATTCTTAGGCGGAAAGACGATGATGTACCGACTGATTGGCGGTTCGGAGGCAAGACGTATTGGCCCAGCCCTGGTGGGCTGCCTGCTGGCGTGCGCGATCGCCTCGGGGGCGGTGGGGCAAGAGGGGGCCTCGACAGAAGTAGTGGCGGAAGGTGGAGCCCAGGCGGTCGCCAGCGCTGAGGTGGCAACCTCCGCGCTCGGTTACGCCCTCGACAACGCTTTCCTGTTCCTGGCCGCCGTTCTGGTGTTCTTCATGCAGGCGGGATTCGCCATGGTCGAATCCGGCTTCAATGCCCAAAAGAACGCCGTGAATGTCCTATTCAAGAATTCGATGGACATCTGCGTCGGCGTGCTGCTCTACTTCTTCCTCGGATTCGGGATCATGTACGGGGCAAACTATTCCGGCGTCACGGAGCCTTCGCCGTACTTTCAATTCGGCGGAATTGGTATCGATGGCTACAGCGACGGAACCTTCAGTCCGGAAGTGGCCTGGTTGTTTCAGGCGGTGTTCGCTGCCACTGCGGCGACCATCGTTTCCGGGGCCGTAGCGGGACGGATGAAAGTCGCCGGGTATCTGGTCTACAGCGCTGTCCTCACCGGCCTGGTCTACCCCATCAGCGGCTACTGGAAATGGGGTGGTGGCTTCCTGAACGAAATCGGCTTTCAGGACTTCGCCGGTTCAGCGGTCGTCCACGCCGTGGGGGGCTTCGCCGGTTTGGCGGGCGCCATCATCCTCGGCCCGCGCATCGGCAGATTCGTCAATGGCAAAAGCGTCCCAATGCCCGGTCACAACTTGCCATTGGCGGCGCTGGGGGTGTTCATCCTCTGGTTCGGGTGGTATGGATTCAACCCCGGCAGCGCCCTGGGCTTCCAATCGACCGACGGCATGAACACCACGATGCACTGTGCTGTAACTACGACGCTGGCTGCCGGTGCAGGTGGTCTGGTGGCGACGCTCGTCAGTTGGATCCTGTTTCGAAAGCCGGATCTGTCTATGGGGCTGAACGGTATCCTGGGCGGCCTGGTCGGGATCACCGCCTGCTGCGACGTCATGAGCCATGTACAGTCGGTGGCGATCGGCGGCGTAGCAGGGGTCATCGTCGTAGCCGGCATTCTGCTGCTCGACAAATTGCAAATCGACGATCCCGTGGGAGCCTTTCCCGTCCACGGCTTATGTGGCATCTGGGGCTGCCTGGCGATTGGTATTCTCCCCAACGCTTATCTGGCGGACGGCACCACGACCTTTCTCACCCAGTTGATCGGCACCGCCACGATTTGCGGCTGGGCTTTCGTAACCATGGCGGGATTATTCGCCGGTCTGAAGGCCCTGGGAATCCTGCGCGTGACACCCGACGAGGAACTTACCGGACTGGATATTTCCGAGCACGGCATGCACGCCTATCCGGCGGATGTGACTGCCAAAGCAGGCTAGGCCGTTTCCCTGAACCCTACCCAAGTCGCCCGGAGCGGCCACCGCAAGGTGCCGCTCTGGGAGGCTTTTTCATCTACTTGCATGGGCCTCCTGAGGTGGCCATCCTTTTCACAGCATCGCCACCCCTGCCAGGGGCGCCGCAGCACCCTGGTCACGATGCTGATCCGGTCTGAAGCGTCCGCCGTCTGCGATGGTGCGTGTCCGCCTCACGTACCGCAGGCGGCGGCGTTTCGTTCCGATTCTCAATTCCGGGTGCCCCACGACATCATCTTGCCAGCAATTGGGTATGCGGTACGATGGCAATGTTGTCAGGCCAATCTGGGGAGTCGATAAGCGTGAAGTTGATCATTGCCATCGTGCAACCAAGTCGTTTGGATGCTATCAAACAGGCGCTCGTGGATGTGGAAGTCTTTCGGTTGACTGTCGTCGATTGCCAGGGATTTGGCCGTCAACGAGGACAATTGACCGCGCCGCCTCGGGGCAATCCGGGGATCCAACTGATGCGCAAAGTCCAATTGCAAATTGCGGTCAATGATGAGTTCGTCGAACCGACGGTGCAAGCGATCCTGTCGGCAGCACGCAGCGGCGAAAAGGGGCAAATCGGTGACGGCAAGGTATTCATCTTGCCGATGGAAGAGTGCATTCGCATTCGGACTGGCGAACGCGGCCCGGATGCGATCTAGTGCTCTTTCAGGTTCTTGGGTTCAGGGCAACCACCCTCGTGCCATACGCTTTCGGTTTGCGATAGAGACCCAGTGACGCACAGCCAGCGGGATGCTTACCCGACTTTCTGAATTTGCCAGAGCACGAGGTCATCGCAAGATGGCGTACCACGGAAGGCTAACCGCACCAATCGGTTAACGACTCCCATCTCGATAGCCTGACAGGGAACTCCTGAGTGGCCCGGCAGTCCCTGCCGGTATTTCCGTATGGCGATTTCCATCTCTTCGGTTTCCAGTCAATCCTCGTTCAGGAACAGGTCGATCCAGTGGCCGGTATCCGCCTCGGTCATGCCTTCCTTCGGTTCCTGAGGCTGGATCGAGGGAACATCGCCCCACAGGGAGGCGATACGGCCGGCCAGTAATCGGTCCCAGAACACGTCCGAATCGACAACCGTAGCTCGTCGCCGCCGTGCTGCATTCTGGATGGCATGGTCGGAGCTGACGACCACCAACTTGCGAGGATGGGGATGGCGGCGAATGTGCTCGATCAGCCGTTCGTCGGCGCTGGCGTATCCCATTGCAAACTCCACCGGCACGCGCGGCTGGGGATCCGACGTGGGATCCGGCGAGGGCGACGGTTGAGACGTGTCGAACACGACCAGCGTATCCAGAACCAGATCGGGCGGGAGACTCCGCTCCAGTTGATGCAGCAGAGACCGCCGTGCCCGCTCCAACCAACCGGTTCCACGACCACGGCCGACGTTCCCAGAGATCCACAGGAGATTGTACCCATCGATCAGCAAGCGCTGCCGCGCCATCGCACCACCCCCAATTTGATCACGCCAGACGGCCGCCTAATCTGCATGATACACCGTTCGGGGTTCTACGAAAAACGGCCGTGCGCGGGGCACGACCGTTGCGGTCCATTTCTGCGATCGATGTTAGCAGACCGTTGGCGGGACGCGTTCTACCAACCTTCCTGATCGAAAATAGCATCGATGGACGCCAGATAATTGGCATGTGAACTGGCAGGGGGAGCATCCAGGTTGACTTCGTGGAAGTTGAAGTCGGAGACCTCGCCAAAGATTCGCACGATCGTATTTCCAGACGGATCGGTGGTCTTCATGAACTCGCGGCGCCCAAGCTGGGTGCTGAACACGCGATGGGTGGAATCGACATAGCTGAGCGTCAAGTTGTTTCCGTCGTTGCTGAGAACGACTTCGGCAAATTGTGCGCCGCCGAATCCATCCAAAAGGGCGGTCCATTGCAATGCGTTGTTGGGGCCCAAGGCGACGTAGAGTCCCTGACGGATTGCGGTAGGATCGCGTTGGGCAATAGCCGAATCGATCGATGCCAGTCGATTGGCCGTGGCCGCATCGACCCCTTGCAAGGCGAAGTTGTACCCCGAGGCATCGGAGCCACCCGGTTCGGGGATGCGAATGGTGAATTGGTTATCAATCAAGTCACCGTCACCCAAGGGACCTGGTACGTCCATACCGTCAATAAAATGCGCTGGTGGCATCATCTGCACGATGTACTCGCCGGGCGGCATATCTCGGAAGTGGTAGGATCCATCGGCTAGCGTCATGATCGTCATGGGCATGATCGCTTCGCCCAACGACGTGCCACTGATCATCAGCCGGATGCCACCCAACCGCCGCTCGGCTTCGTCGACCACGCCATCGCCAGTTTCATCAACCCACACGACGCCCGAGATATCTGTCGGGACAAACGGTTTCACGTCGATTCTCACTGTGCCGACGGCCGTGTTGACATTACCGTTGCCAGCCGGACCGCTGTCCTGAACCGTATATTGGAAAGAGGCTGGACCGATGTAACCGGGGGTCGGCGTGTAGCTGATCGTTCCGTCACCGTTGAGCACAAGCGTACCATTGATGTCGGCTCCCGGCGTCACACTCACGATCGACAACGTCTGGTCGCTTTCGTTGGCCGGACCAGGCAAATCGTTGGCCAACAGATCCGCTACTGGGATGATTGCGGTACGATCCTTGAACGCCACCAAATTGTCGTCACCGGGAATGGGAGCGTCGTTGACTGGGGCGACCGCAATGAAGACCGTTCCGGTCGCGGTACCGCCAGCACCATCGCTGATCGTGTAGGTGAAAGAATCGTTGCCGAAGAAGTCTGCCGCTGGAGTGTAGGTAACCTGCGTACCCGACAGGGTCACGGTCCCCCCGGCAGCACTTGGCGAGCTGACTCCGGTCACCGTCAACGTTTGGGAAGCGACCTCGTCGGGAGGACCAGCGACGTCATTGGCCAACAAGGTGGAAACATCGTAGACGGCCGGCGTATCCTCGGTGGCAGTCACGTTGTCATCGCCGGCCACCGGCGGGTCGTTGACCGGATTGACCGTCACCGTCACCGTGGCGGTTCCCGAAAGAGGACCAGGGGTCTGGCCATTATCGGTGGCCGTGTACTCGAACAAGAAGGTCCCATTGAAATCAGCCGCCGGAGTATACACGACTGCGTTGCCTTGAATGGCAACCGAACCACCGCCGACGGTCAAGGCATTGACGGAGGTCAACGTCAAGGTTTGCGGTCCCGCCGAGCCCGGCCCCTCGCCAGCGCCGGGCGAATCGTTGCTCAGCAAAGTCGCAATGGGAATGGTCAAGACCATGTCCTCATCAGTACTGGCCAAATCGTCCGTTAGAACGGGAGGATCATTGACATCGGTGATCGTGATCGAGACCGTGCCGGTCGAATCCTCTCCGGTGCCAGCGGTGTCGTTCATGACGTAGGTGAATGTATCGGTGCCGAAGAAATCGGGATCGTTCGGCGTGTAGGTGACCGTGTCGTCGGTCATGTCACCTGGCGTACCATTGTCGTCGATGGTCACCGTTCCATGGGCACCATTGGAAGCGCTAATGAGAATGGCTTGCGCGCCGGGGTTCACGCGGTCGTTGGCCAGGACGTCGATATTGGCGATAGGTTGTCCCTCGGGGCCGCTAGCGAAATCGGTGCGAGCGCGAGGTACGACGCCGGGATCCACCGTCACTGTTACCGTGGCCATGGCCGTCAATCCACCCGCATCCTGGATTTCGTAGGTGAACGTATCGACGCCAATGAAATCGCTCGGCGGCGTATAGGCGATCGCCAGACCTCCGTTGATGATCTGCACGGTGCCGCCTTGTGACGAAGCCCCCACACTGACCACGCGAATCCCGTCGGCCCCTTCGTTCGGGCCTCCGTTATCGTTAGCTAACACATCGAATTGATTGTCCGGGTCGGCCGCCGTGGAATTTTCGATGACGGTGAACGCATCATCATTGGCGACCGGCGGGTCGTTAACCGGAGTGATGTTGATGGTGACCGTGGCGGTGTTGGAGGTCAGACCGGTGCTGTCGACCGCGACGTAGGTCAACGTCGCCTGGCCAAAAAAGTCAGTCGGCGGTGTAAATGTGGTCCCCACTAACGTGCTGCCGGCGGGAACATTCAGAGCCGCTACCGATTGCACAGACAGCGTGCGCGGCGCGGTCACCTGATCGTTCAGAGTTACGTTTCCATTCAGGGTGATCGATGTGTCTTCCGCTATCGTTAGCGTGTCGTCCACTGCGACCGGAGCGGTGGGGTCAGCCACGACCGTAATCGCAAAGGGATCGCCGTAGACCACTTGCTCCGGAGGAACGCGGCCGAAGGGGTTCTGCGGATCGGTCGAACCAGGGATGAAGGCGATGATGTCGTGATCCGGGCTCTCCTCGGCGGGATTGGGGGTGAAGGTAATCACGCCCGGCTGGCGCGCCACCAAAGGAACGGTGAACAGGGTCTTGAATTCAGCCGGGTCCGGAATCGGTAACGTGGACGAGGCAGCTCCTACCTCATCGAATTCGGTGGGGGTCACGGTCACCGAACGGGCAAAGTCGTACAGCGGATCGAACACGAACGAACGCGCTTCTGCCTCCGGAGTCGATTGGTCTCCCGCAAGGACCTCGGCGATATTGACCTCAAACGTTTGGCCTGGCAACGTTTTCACGTTGGATGTATCGGCGACCAACAGCGGCAAGTCCTGCCCCGATAGCGCGCCCTTGAAACGGACTTCGAAGTTGTATCGCGTAAAGATCCCGTTTTCCCGGTCCTGGTTGGTGGCCACTTGATCGACGATCACCGAAACATTACCGGCTCCGACACTCGGCAGTGCCTCCAACGCCGACTGCATGGCTGCGGCCACTGCCGTATTCGACCGCGGGTTGCCTCCCGCCGTGAACAAACCGATCGGGCCGGTGGTTTCCGATCCCAACGTCAGCGTGAAAGAGCTGTCCGTCTGCGACACATCCAGTGTGTCGACGAAGAATTTGACCGTCTGCAATTCACCGACGGCGACATCAAATGCCAGGCCATTGTCGAAGGCCAGGTCCAAATACGCGGCGGAAATCCCCGTCGCGGTAAATCCGCGTGGATCTCGCACCGACGTCCTCAACTGGAAAATCTGCCCTACAACCACCTGGTTGCTACTCAGCGGTTGCCCATTCAGGTCCAAGAACTCGTGCTTGAACTCGGTCAAATCAGGCTGCCCGTTGTGCTCACCTTCCCCATTGAGCATGTTGATAATCATCAAGGCATCGATGGCGCTCAGGTGGTTGTCGCCATTGACATCCACCAAAGGGCTGTCCGTTCGAACCGAGGCCCCGGCGGGCAAGGCTCCGCTCTGGCCAGCATTGAGCGAATTGATAGTGATCAGCGCATCGAGCGGCGAGACATTGAAATCTCGGTTGACGTCTTGAGCGATCAAGTAGTTGTGAAACGACGCCACGTCACCGGCGAGCAATCGGCGCCCCTCCAGAGCCTCCAGCATCAGCTTCTTACGCTTGACCGAATTCGGGATGCCAGAGGAAGGATTCGACCGCGAAATAATGGATCCGTTTCGATTTTTCATCATTGCGCCTAAGGACGTCCGGAAAATGCTGGAGTTGACCAAAATCGCAAACCTAGAATGCTTGTGCTTCGTCCGTGGGGAACCCCTGGGGGGAAGAAGAGGCTAGACAAGGAATCACATGGGCTGCGTAGATTGGTTCAGATTAGTTAAAGCAGGCTGACTTTGCAATCAATACAGTCTAGGAACGATGGGCAAAACAAAACTGTGGCCCGTCTTGGACGGAGTACGACGTACGACTCATAGAAGCTGAACCCTGACAAGGTTTTGGACCCATCAAATTGCGAATAGTTCCGTCAATTTCCCCAACTATTTCTCATTGATACGATCGCTGGTACCGGAACGCCGGGGATCCCATGTCTCCAGAACCACGTCGACCGAATCCGCCGAAAGAGCTAACCAATCTGGATCCTGCTCTTGGGGGGATTCTTCAGTCGTCTCAGCCATAGGCTTGGTGGCAGGCATCGCTGGGCCTTCCCCGGCTATTCCCAAGGGTGTCCAATGCGCTCTGCGCGCAAAGCCACCAGATTGCAGGACTTTCCCCCCCTCTGGGCATACGGTTTGGCTGTTCCAACTGGGCTCGTCCGCCCGTCCCCCGTGGTCGAGAGCCCAAGAGTCCCATGCTTCGCCTTCTCCACCTCCCGCACTTTGCGAGTTGATGAAGTTGATGACGATCAAGGCGTCCAGGGCCGAGACGAAACTGTCTCCGTTCACATCCACGTACGGGGGAGGGTTCAACCCGGATCCTCGCAAGTCCCGCGCATTATTCGCATTGATGTCATTGATGATCAACAACGCATCGATGGCCGAGACAAAGGAATCGTTGTTGACATCGAACCGATTGGCTTGATTCTGCCACGGGCTCTGGGAGGACTCGAAGCCGAAATCGACATCCGTAGTCGCCACGTTCGGACTGACCACGGCTGACAACTGACCATTGGCGGGAGCCAGTGGATTGAACGAGCTGGGCGGATTGGCGGAGGCCACCACCGTGTAATTTCCGGCGGGAAGGGCAGGCAGGGTGTACTGGCCCCGGTCACCCGTGACCGCCGAAACCTGGGGACCGAACTGCAGGTTATCCAAGTAAACCAGCGACCCGGCATGGCCACCGACGGTGACGTAGGCAATGTCTGCCGTCCCCCGACGAATCGTCATCGTTTCCGCCTGGCCGGTTCCCAGCGCTGCAGTCGTATAGCGTCCGACCAGTTGACCGGCGGAATTGAAGGCCTCGATGCGAGCCCTGGCGCCGTCGAACGCTCCAACGGCATCGATCGAAACTTCGGTGGTCGGCTGAGCAAAATTGGCTTGGAGTTTGCGAGAACTATCCGACCAGGTTGAGCGAAACGATTGCGAGCTACGCGAAAACCCCCAGAATGTCATCGCGCCCGTGCTGGCGGACGGATCGTTGAACACGCCGACACGCCCATCCACATCGGTTCCGACACTGGAAAGCGTCAGGTCGGGGTTAAAGCCGCTGCTAAGCTGACCGGCTGGGTAATCGTCCGGTTCAATTACCTTCCGCAGGTCTAAGGGATTACCGCTGGCGTCCCGAACTTCGATCGTCCAACCCGGATTACCGTGCTCGCCCACATCCCACAGACCATTTCGATTCGCATCGATCCAGACGACACCGTTGATCCCCGGGACGACAGTCTGGTCGGGACGGCTCAGACGACCGTGGAACACGTTGCTCACCACGGTAGTTTGGGAATCCCGGGCCCGGATTTCGATGGTCTGCGCCCCACCGGGTACCGACAGGGCCATGTGCAGGTCTACTTCATAAGCGTTTGGAGCCGCATAGAGCTGCCAGGGCCCGTCATCGAATCGGTACTCGATCTCCCGAATACGGTTCAGCGTGATATCGTTCTGCAGCCCCGACGGGTTCAAGTTGGGCAACGTTTGCACAACTGCCCGCCCGTCGAAGAAATAGGTCGAACTATCCGGCTCGAAGTACCCGCTACCGGTCAGGCGATGCGGCACGTCCATCACGTCGAAAATCCCGTCTCCGTCGCTATCCTGCCAGCCAATCATCGCCAGGGTGCTGGCCGGAGAAGTGTGATTGGCGTATGCCGTGTCCAGGAGTGTTCCCGCCGCCATGATGCTGGGCTGTTGCACGAAACCGGGTTCCGGGTTGTCGTGGGCATTCAAGTTCTGCGTGTTGTAGTAGCCGCGCCGCTGCAAATAGGTACCGCCACCGGGATACTCATCCCGCGCCCAAAACATGTGTCCGACCTCATGGGTAAAGGTCGAGGCAGGGCGTGTCGAAGGCACAACCATGAACAAGCCGCCAGCGAAACTAAAGGCTCGCCGGAAGGAACCTCCTGGGTCGAATTGCCCGTCGGAGTCATTCCAAGACGGCGCTACGATAATCGTGAAGGACCAATCGGTGCCCAGCTTCAACCGTTGGGCGTGATTGAACGCGCGGACGTCTGCTTCGAGATTGCCCGTTTGATTGAAACCGACCGCCGCGATGAACTCAGATACATAGTTGACGTAATCGTTCGACGGGCGACTGATCGCCTCGTACCTGGTCTCGAACGGCGTCGTGGCATACGTTGTGTCGACTGTGAACGACAACTGATGGACCGAGGACTGCGCGGCCAGAGTATCGACCCACCAGTCGAGCCCCTCGTCGATCTTGGTCAGTACCTCCGAGATCTTCTGCCCGTCCCAGTCTTCCGTACTTGGGTCCAATTGGCCATTGCTTTCCAGGAAAACGGGAGTCACCGCCACCGACCCCAGCATGAACTCCCCCAGATCCTGTTCCATGGCACCGTAGGGCAGCGCCGCCAACAATCGGCGATCTTCCAACGCCTCCAGCCGCAAAGGGCGCGCGGAGCCACGCCGCTGCCGCGACGTGCTAGGTCGAAGTGACGCATTCGGTTTTTTGCTCATGTGGTGCCGATTCCTCCCATACCTTTGACTCTACGTGCTGCGCCAAGTTCCGCCAACTGAGCACAAAGATCCGCAGTGTCGTATCCAGGAATCGAGCTTTGCGCGACCGGTAAAGCCGCTAAGACCCGCATCGATGGCACCGATCGGGTCTGCCAGCGCACGCCAAGCGCCGACGCAGGAGGGAGCCATGGCTGCAAGGAAAGCCGCCGCTCGTCAAGAGAAAGCCTGTCCGATTGGGGCGTGCCCGACGCCGATTCATCGCGCCGCCGAACAGCCCCGTTTGTTGTCGATTCGCCCGTGAGATTGGCTCCCGTGCGTGGCCTACTCGAGCAGGTCGCCAGCCAAGAGGCTGAACAGATCCTCCTCGTCGCCTTCCTCGCCTGCCGAAGCCAGTTCTGCCCAAGCGGCATCCACCGGGTTGGTCTGCTGCATCTGGCCTGTTGACCCGATTTCGATCAGAGACTCATCCAGCACGTCCACCGACGCGTCAAACGCGGCATCGACCGGATGCAACTCGGCTGCGGCCCGCTGGGCCTGGGGACGGACGACCAGATTCTCGAGTCCAGCAGCCCAGTCGCTGGCCAAGATCGTCTGTTGGCTACCAAGATCTGCGCCGCCGACCGAGACCGATGGTGCTGCGGCGGCCAACCAGCCCGCGTCCCCGCCTTCGCCCTCGCCTCCCGGATTACGAAGGTTATTCAGGAAGTTGATTACGATCAGCGGGTCGATGGGAGAAACAAACCCATCTCCATTGACATCGACGAACGGAGGCACGTTGGTTGCCGGCAAGCTGAGCGTCTTGGGACGCGACGGATCATTCAAGTAATTGATGACCTGCAACACATCGATGGGCGAGACGCGCCCGTCACCATTGACGTCCAAATTGTTGGACGGATTGGTGAACGGGTTGCCTTGGATGGTTACGCGGTGATCCTCGACTTCTCCGTCGGGTGCGGCCCCCAAGGGAGACTGGACGGCATTCTGGCTGGTGCTCAGACGTACCCGAGCGTACGTCTGGCCGACTGCCGCCGAACTGGGGACCAGGAAGGAGAGCGTGGTCGTGGGCTGCGTCACCGCCAATCCCGTAACCACGGCTTCACTATTGGCAAACACTCCGTCTCCGTTGTAGTCGATCCACATCGAAACGTAGGCAGTCTTACCGGTTGCGTTCGAGACGGAGATGGTCGCATCGCTGCTGAAGGCAGCGAACAACGGTTTGGTAAAGGCGACTCCGTCATCCTGGTCGGCATCGGGCAACTTCGCATCTGCGTCCGTGGTGACCGTGGCACCGAGGCTCAACCCGGCAACCACCTCGTGCCGCGGCCCATTGTCGGCGGCCAGGGATTGGTACGGTGCCGGCGCGTCGCCATAGTCCAGACCTTCGCCCAGGAAAATGGTCAACGTGGTCGTACCGTCGACTTGATTCGGTTTCAATGGATTGCCGGCGCGATCCAGGATAGGCCCAATCTGATTGGCTCCGGTACCGGAGACTCCCAGGGCCCCGTCGAGCAACAACCGGGCACCGAACTGGGTGACGGTCACTCCGCTGAGATTCTGCGATTCGATCGCAGCCCGAATCAGGCCAGCCACGTCGGTGGCCGAGGTCTGGTTGTCGACATTGATCACGATGGGAACTGCAGCCGGGACGCCAGGCAACCCCGTCTGTTGCATTACGGTGTTGCTCAGATCGAGCCGCGTGTTCACGTCGCCACCCAGCCGAACCAGGCCGTTTCCGTCGTAGACAGGACTCAACCCCAGTGCAGCTCCGTCGATGGCTGCCACCAACGCCGCGCCGATCTGATCGGCCGTCGCGCCAGGAGCGAACTGGACCGGAATGTTGCCCGGCAACACGCTGCCGTTGGTGTCGATTTCGAAAGTGACCGGCGATCCACTGCGGTCGATAGAGAAAGTTTGACCATCGGTCAGCCCCTCGGGACGACCGGCATTGAGGGGGATTTGCAATCCAAAGACGGTTTGCACTCCGCTGCGCCCAGTTACACTCAACCCGCTGGTGTCGGGCAGGAATTGCACCAATCGCGAGCCGTGGATCTGGAACTTCCCAGGGCTCATCTCATGAACCTGGATGTTAAGCCCACTGTTGACCAGCGCATTTTGAATGGCCCGGCCGGCCGATTCGATGGTGGCCCCGGTGCCCAAGAACACCGGCACATGCCCAGCAGCCACGCTCCCATCGAAGTCGATCTCGAACGTCAAACGCCGTGATCCGTCGTCCACCACAAACGTGGAGCCGTCGTTCATATCGGGCGCGATGCCATCGGTACTGGGTACGGACACCTGGTACCCCAAATCGAATTCGAAGATGGTCTGGCTGTTGGCGGCATCCAACACAGTGAACTGCTCACCGTCGGTGTACGCCAAGGGGGCTTTGGCCGTCAGCGACGATTCCCGTGAATTGACAAACCGTATGGTGTAAACGCTTTCCGATCGCCAGATGCCAGCCAGCGGTTGCAAACGGATCACGCCGTTGGTGGCGTCGTAACTGAATCGGTAATCGATACCTTCCACCAAAGGCTGGTTATTGCGGAAGACCAGCACCGATTGCGAGGAAACGGTATCGTCACGCACACCGGTTCCCCGATTCGGATCGCTGGGTTCCAACCCATCGACGATCTGGAAGTCGAAGTGATCGAGCGTGACATTGTTCAGTTCGACGATCGACAATGCCGGATTGTTGTCCAGCCCTTGGTTGTCGTTGTCGACCGGGAACTGCAGCAGCACGGAAGGTCCCGTGAAATCGGCTCGGTCGAGCGCCCCGCGATCCTTGAACACGTTCTCGCCCAAACCGGACGGGGTTTCTACCGCCGGGTCGTCCACACGGAGCTGCCCGCGGATGTCGAACTCAGGAGCCAACAAGGGTGACTTGGCGATGCCCAAAGGCTGTTTGACGGCCACCAGGGAAGGCCGATCTTGCAAGGAATCGATCGAGCTGTCGATCAGTGGCGCCGCTGGCGCTGGATAAACGTTTCCGTTACCGGCAGCAACGAACAAAGGCACCGTGTCTCCCACGACCAAGGGGAATTGGCCCAGCGTGGCACTCCCCCCGACATTGGCGGTATTGCGCTGGTAGACCGTACCGCCGATAATGGTGGAACTGCTGCTGGCGTCGACCTCAATGCCCGTATCGTGATTGACTACCACGTTGTTCATGATGGTGGCCGTGGCGTTGTTGGCCACCGAGATGCCCACGCCGCCGGGAATCGCATTCTCGGCCGGTACGCTCGACAGCGCACCTACGGCATCGATGTCTGCGCCAACCGACTCGCCGGACTGAGCCCCTTGCGATCGGATATCGGTCAGCCGCACAAACGACAGACGCGAATTCTGATTGAAACCAAAAGCGTCGATATCGATGACCGGTGAGGCTGCCGAAGCGCGACCGACACTGGTGTACCGTGCACCGTCAGCGCTAACCTCCACCAGGACTTCTTCCGAATCGCCCACTTCGAAGATCATCAAATCGGGTTCCGCATCCCCGGAACCGGTCAGGAAGTTGTTGCTGAATTGCACGACCAACTGCCCGCCGTTGCCGAGGCTGACGACCCCCTCGCCGGGCCGAGGTTCGCCACTGCCCGAGAAATTGGGGGCGCCCAGTGCCTGGTTGGGGTCATCCAGACCAGCGATCGGTGCCGGCCCGCCACCCAGCCCGGGATTGTATGCGGGCGCTGCATCGGCAAACGCCAGGTCACCGATGCTGAACACGCGGCCACCGTGGATCGTCGGCGTCAAACCCTGCACCGAGGAGATCGTTCCGCCCACGATCGTATTGTTGATTAACCGAGCAAAAGGAACGGGCGAAGTCGGTGCACCTGCCACCACGGGATTGCCTGCAACACTGATTCCACCTGCCGCGTTGAACAAGAGTTCGTTGTTCATGACCACCACGCCGGGAGCCAGGTTTTCCTGATTCAGCACGATGGTGTTGCGCGGCGAACCGATCAATGCAGCGTTCGTGTTGGGATCACGCCCTCCGGCATCGATGGACAAACCGAATCCCGCCGATCGGGTGATCGTGCTGCCGCTGATGATCACCTGGCCTTGCAGACGTTGGCGGTTCTGGTCGCCGGTTCCCGTGCTGATCACGACGGTTCCCACTTCCGGCGGTACGGTGGCCGACGCATTGCCGAAGAAGGTGACGGTGTCGTGCGAAGCGCCTGTACGATCTCCATTGAGCAGCGTAGCGGAGATATTCAGTCGCGAACGTACAAGTTGCGAATTGACCAGGTCCCGCACGCGAGCGGCGATCACTCCGGCCGTTTCGGGAGCAGGTTGCCCCGTCACCGGATCGATGGCCCGCGTATCGAAGGGAACCGCCACGTGGCCGGCTGCGACAGGCACCCCATCGTGGATATCATCCATTTCAAAGACCAGGCTTCGCGTGCCATCGCTGATGGTGAACGTACTGCCAGCCACCAGACTGGCCGCGCCCTGGAATCGGATCGAGGTTGCATTGGCCGATCGACCGATCAACGGCAGCGTATCGGTGACCAGAAAACTATCGGTTGCGCCCAACAGACCCGGCTCTCCGTATTCCTGGCCACCTCGAATCTCGAACTGGTAAGGCCCAACGAGAATCGATGTATTGGGCTGAGCAGGATTTGTGCGCGTCAGTTGCGGATCGGGAATGAACGCGGTGTTGCCGCCCGAGGCCCGCATGACCATTTCACCGCGGCTGGCCACCCCGATAATGAAGTCATCCAGGTAAACCCCTTCAAACGCATTGTTCTGGGCACCCAGCGCGCCCGGTGCACCGGCGCTGGTGTTGCCGAAGAAGTTCGTACCCGTGTTGAAAGCGCCGAATCGATCGCCGACGAATGCAGTGGTGGCGCCGAACGGACCCGGGATCACGTTGGTGCCCAGCCCGGTCAGATCCAGCACGTTCTCCCGCACGGCATAGCTGGAGGTCACGCCACCGGCGAAAGCATCGGCCACGGACTCACGCAGGGCCAGGGCGATCTCGTTGGCGGTCATGTCCAGTGATGTATAGACGGGCAATCCCGTCGAGCCGAAACCTCCCTGTCGAACGATGGGGGATCCAGCCGGCAAACTGACAAACTTGGCGCCATCGAGTTGCAAACGGTTTTGGTCGACGACCGGATTCAATTTGCGTTGTACGCCGATAATCAGATTGTAATTCCCAGTGCTGCCGCCCACGGCCGTGCCGGACACCGCCGGGTTGTAGGCGATATTGCCAGCGCCGCTGACCCCAATGTAGTACGTGCCGGTCTCGGGAACTGTGAACGTAATCAGGCTGTCCGTGCTGCCGGGCCGGTCATCGTTGCGCGCCAGCTCATTCCCTTCGGCATCGAACAGACGCAAGTAACTGTTAAGAGTGCTGCCGATCGATGCTGCTTCGACCTCCACAGTCAGTGTTGCACCGCGGTCCAAATCGACACGCATCAAATCGACGTCTTCATCGGCGTTGGCCAACGCGGGGTTGTCGCCGATGGTGCCCGAACCAACCACTCGCACCGAATCTCCGATCACCCCGGTGCTCTCGGCCCGAGCCAGCGTGTCATTGCTCTCGTTGGTATAGCTCAGCCCGGAGGTGATGGGCTGCACGGGGGCGGCTCCCTGAATGGCTGTCTGCAATGCCGCGGCCACCTCAGCCGCCGTCATGGTGGCGGTGAAATTCACCGGGACATCGGGAGCAGAAACCGCTAGCGTGCCGTCGGTAAAGACGTATCGCACTCCCTCGATGGTGACGTTGTCTCCGTTGCTCAGAGCCGAACC
>RFIQ01000415.1 GCA_003695565.1 Planctomycetota bacterium
ATCGTCAGGCAGACGGAATCATCGATCGGCAACCCATCCGCATACAGCTCCTCCAGCCCTGCCAACTCCCCCAATCGCCGCAGCCCTGTCGGTGTGTAATGCGGGCTGCCGAGGCTCAAGAACCTCAGGCCCCTCAGCCCAGCCACGTATTCCAAGCCACGATCGGTGGTCGGCGTCCCCTCGATCGCCAAATGCGTCAGCCCAGGTAGGCGGCTCAGCCACTCCAGCGACCGATCGCTGATTCGCGTCTGACTCAACCAGATCCGCTCCACCGTCGTCCGGCGAGTCAGACGATCGATAGTGGCATCCGTGATGGCTGTTCCCGACAACGCAATCCACCGCAGGGTCCGCAAACCCGTTACGGGCTCGATCAACGCATCGGTGATCTCCTCGCGCCGAGCCGGCACGCCACCGTCCCGGACGAAATGGTCGAATTGGGCGAATGTGACATAGACCACGTCATGCAACCAGGCCGGATCGATGCCAGTCGCCCGTACAAGCCAATGCATCGGCGCATCGGGCGAGTCCCGATCCAGCAACCGATCACCGTCAGCCAATTGAAAGTCATAGTAGAAATGCCCACCGTGATCTTGCACCACCGCACGCACGGCACGAATCTGATTGACCTGGCGGGCGCGATGCGCGATCCAACCCACCACGCGACCAACGGCGAACAGCGCGACGGCAGCCAGGACTATAATGGTCCATCGCATTCGTTGGGAAGGTTGGGTCACTTGGCACGCAGGTCGAGGTTACGAGCAATTGCAAAAACGGCTTCTGACTGTGGTCTTGATCCTGATAGCGGCTGGTGTGGCGGGGTATTTCTTATGGAAAAAGCCCCAAACTGCTCCCCTCGATCTCACCCCCGAGGCTGAAACCGGACCGCCGCTGCATCCATTTTATACACAACCGATCGGCGTTTCGTTCGATCAGCCGCCGCGGATTTCACACGTCCAGGTGGTGGACCTGGATCTGGACGGGCGTTTGGATGTGCTGGTATGCGATGCGCGAAACGACCGGATCAGTTGGTTGCGTCAATCGGGGCCCGGTCAGACCGATCCTGTCGCCCCGGGGAATTCTCCGGGGGTCGAGGAAGGGGATACGGGATTTCGGCCCCCGGTCGCAGTGCCCGCCTTCGAGGAAGTCGTGTTGGCCACGGATACCATCGCCCCGGCCCACGCCGAAGTGGTCGATCTGGACAGCGACGGCGATCTAGACATCCTGGTTGCCGTCCTGGGCAAACTGTATCCGACCAACGACAAGATCGGATCGTTGATCGTGCTGGAAAACGACGGAACGTGCCACTTCCAGCCTCGGGTTCTTCAGAGCCAGGTCGCGCGGGTGTCGGATGTGCGCGCCGGCGAGTTGGACGGCGTCGCGGACTTGGACCTGGTCGTGACCCATTTCGGCTACGACGACGGCCTCGTCGAGTGGCTGGAAAATCGAAGAAACTGGGACTACCAGGCGCATCCCCTGTTGGAACTGCCTGGCGGCATCCATGGCATTCCCCGCGACTTCGATGCTGATGGGGACTTGGATATCGCCGTTCTGATCAGCCAGCAACACGAGACGATTTACATGTTTGAAGGAGACGGGGCAGGCAGGTTCGTGCAACATGTTGTCCTGAGCGTCGGCAATCCCGACTTTGGATCCTCCGGGATGTGGGAGGGTGACTTGGACGGCGACGGAGATCTCGATCTGGTCTACTGCAATGGGGATGCCTTCGATTACTCGCCGCCGAAACCCTGGCCATGGCATGGCGTGCAATGGTTGGAGAACCAAGGAGGATTGCGTTTCCAGTACCACCGCCTGACCGATTTCGGCGGCGCAGTCGGAGCGACCATCGTCGATTTCGACAACGATGGCGATCAAGACATATTCGCATGCAGCACCTTCAACGAATGGACTGATCCCAGGTCCCAGAGCCTGATTCTGCTGGAGAACCGAGGACAGAACGCGTTTCTCGTTCATGACGTCGCCAATTCTCCCACCCACATCCAGACCCTGGACGCAGCAGACATCAACGGCGATGGTAAACCGGACCTGGTTTCGGGCGGGATGCACGTCAGCGAACCGTACGATCGAATGGAGCGCGTGCTGTTGTGGCTGCAGAAGTGACCGTTCGCCCGATGTAACCCGGCTCCACAGATCTCCGAAGAATGGTCCGCACGTACGCCTTCCAGGGAACCGGTGGCGGCCAGCGACGTGTTGGGTGCTGCGATTCGGCGGAAAATCTCGTCGTTGGGCGTTGAGGGCTTACACGGGAATAACTGTAGCCATTAAACTGTCAAGAAGTTCAGAAACTGTATTTTCTGAGGTTCTTGGCCAGCCGTGCCTTGTACCTCAGATCGCATTGCTGGGAACGTTCTATTTTCTAATTAGGAGACATGTGATGGTGCGCGGAATGACGATTGCTGGCGGTTTACTAGGTCTATTGGCAGTGACGCTGGCCGGTTGCGGCGGCAGCAGTCTGCCGACCGTACCGGTGACTGGCAAGGTCCTCGTGGACGGCCAACCCATGGAGGGAGTTTCGGTGGTGTTCAATCCCGTCGATGCCTCGGGGCGAGCTGCCTCCGGTGTGACCGACGCCGAGGGTAAATTCACGTTGACGACAGAAGTGAACGGGGATGGTGCGCTGCCGGGGTCCTACAAAGTTGCGATCAGCAAGTACCTGGTCGCTGACGACAATCTGCCCGAAGAAGTCAATCCGGATGATGAAGCATCGATGGATGCAATTTACGGCAGCCTGGACACCAGCAAGGAGCAGGCCAACAAACCGTTGATCGATCCGATGTACAGCGATCCCAATGGCTCCGGTTTGACAGCCGAGGTCAAGAAGGATGGCGAGAATTATTTTGAATTCGAGGTGAAGGGCGCTAAGTAAGAGCTTGGGCGTCCTGCCGTTTCCATGGTGCGAAAACGCAAGCCAGCCGTCGATGCCAGTGTCGGATTGACCGAGCAACAGGTGCGCGCCCGCATTCTGTTGCTCGGCATTTCCGTTCTGCTGCTGGTGCTTCTCCTAGGTGCGTGGTTGGTAGTCCGCGCCCGTCTTCCGGCTGCATCCAGCGCGGATCACACGCCCTTCTTCAGCCAGCCCGCAGTGGTTTCTCTCCGCATTCCCGGTGACTCGGCAGAGGATCTATTGGAGTTGGCCCGCAAGACGGCCGAGTCGATCGTGACGCAGTTTCCCGATTCGGCAGCCGCTTACTGTGTCCAGGCCAACTACCATTACATGTTAAGCGACACAGCGGAGGCAGAAGCGAATTGGCGGCGCGCGGCCGAATTGGATCCCACGCTGGACGAAGGGCTGTACGGAGTCGCCTTGGTTGCCTTCGAAGACGGCCGGTTCGACGATGCAATCGAATTGTGCCTGCAACTGAGGACTCTCAGTCCTGGCAATCCGAAGGTCCCGCTATTGCTGGCCGATGCGTATTTGAACAACGGGCAACCCGAACAAGCGATTCTGGTCCTGCAACAACACATTGCCCAGGAACGAGCATCGGTGCAGGCATTGGAACTACTGGGGCGGGCACACTTGAACGCCGATGAACCGGAGAAGGCGGCCGCGGTATTCCGCAAAGCGTTGGAATTTGCGCCTCAGTCCAAAGAAATCCTGTACGGGTTAGGACAAGCCTACGGTCGAATGGGACAGGCGGATAAGTCGCGGGAGTACATGGAACGCTTTCGGACTCGATCCCAACAGGTAGCGGCCGAAAATGCGGCTGCGGCTCAGGAATTCGAAGACCGGGCCCACGCCGCGCACATTGCTGCCCAAGTCTTGTTCGATACCGCCATGGTGTACAAAGCCCAGGGCGATCTGGATGCGGCCATCCGCCATGCCGTCCAGGCTCATTTCCTCGAGCCTCATGTCGACGCGTGGTTGCTCGAATTGCAACGACTGCTGCAGCGCCAGGGGCGTTTGTTGGATGCGGCGGATGTGGGCCGGGAATGGGTCCAGCGGCATCCTGACGATGTAGACCAATGGTTGGTCCTGGGAGGGCTGTACGCGGAACTCGACATGGCCGACCAGGCCGTGGAGGCGTTCCAAAAAGCCATCGCATTGGCCCCGGAAGATCCCAGGTGCAAACGCGCGAAATCGGTTCTGCGGAGCTTGCAACCGTGAGACGAACAGGGATATAGGCAACGCATGATTCGATGTTGGCAACTCGGGCTGCCCGCGACCTTCCACCGCATTCGGACGGCGCTCCTCCCTCTGGCGCTGCTGGTCCCTGGCCCGATCGCTCCCTGTGCCAGGGCGCAAGTTACGGATCTGTGGTTCGAGGATGTGACCGCTGCCAGCGGTATCGACTTCACGCACTGCGATGGAAGCAGCGGAGCGCATTATCTGGTCGAAGCCGTGGCCAGCGGGATGGCCAGCTTCGATTACGATCGGGACGGGCTTGTCGACGTGTACTTCCTCAACGGCTCGAATCTAGAGGGGAGCGACTACCGGCCGGCTCCCACCAACGCCCTATACCGCAACTTGGGTGAGTTTCGCTTTACCGATGCGTCGCATGCGTCCGGTCTGGCCGACGCTGGATTCGGGTTGGGTGCGGCGGTCGGGGACATCGACAACGATGGTTTCAGCGACGTATACATCAACAACTATGGCGCCAACCGTCTGTACCACAACAATGGCGACGGCACGTTTACCCCCTGGATCGACGATGTCCTGGCGTGCGGACACAAAGTGGGCGGAGGCGTCGCCATGCTGGACATCGAGGGGGACGGTGACCTGGACATCTACGTCGCCAACTACATTCAATTCTCCTATGCCATTCCCGCTTCCGAGTTCCGTGGTCGCACGGTCTACGGGGGACCGCTGTTGTATCCCAAGGAACCGGATGACCTGCTGCGCAATGAAGGGGACGGGACATTCACCAATATCAGTCAATCCGCAGGCATCGCGGAAGAAGCCGAATGGGGCATGGGGGTCATTGCGTTGGATTACGACGATGATGGAGACACCGATATCTTCGTAGCCAATGACTCGACCAAGAATTTTCTGTGGGAGAACGACGGCACAGGCAGGTTCACCGAAGTCGGATTGCTGACGGGGCTGGCCTTCGATCATCGCGGCGACCCGCAGGGCAGCATGGGGGTTGATGCTGCCGATGTGAACAACGACGGCCTGCTCGATCTGTTTCAAACTGCCGCCACCACGCACCACATGGCCACGTCACAAAACGTCGGCAGCGGATTCTTCCAGGACGCGACCTTGCGCTGGGGCGCAGGCAAAGGCACCTACTACCCGGTGAATTGGGGCGTAGCCTATGCGGATTTCGACAATGACGGGGACCGGGATGTGTTCATCGCTAACGGCCACATCCACGACAACATGGATGACTTGGATGATACGGTCAGCTTTCGCATTGCCAACCAGGTCCTGGAGAACCAGGGGGGACGGCGTCTGGTGGACGTGTCGGCCATGGCCGGTCCGGGGATGGCGGTCGAGGAAAGCAGCCGCGGATTGGTGGTCGAGGATCTGAACTTGGATGGCAAAATGGACGTAGTCGTGTTGAACATCCGGTCGCGGCCCACCGTGTTGGCCAATCGGGCTCGACGGTCTCGCCATTGGATTGCTGTAGAATTGGTGGGCGTACACAGCAATCGAGATGCCGCCGGGTCCCGCGTGTGGGTCGAGTCAGGGGGGAAGACCCAGGTCCTCGATGTCCATTGCGGGCGCGGTTACCAGGGGCATTTCGGATCCCGTTTGCATTTCGGGTTAGACGACGCCGCTGGTGTTGACCGAATTCGCGTGCGGTGGCATGCCGGTGCCGAACAGACGGTAGAGAATCCAGCCGTCGACACCCTGGTGCAAATCGTCGAACCACACTCGGTGCCCACACGCTGACACAACCGAACCCCCCAAGGTGCGATATGAAACCCATTTATGAAGAGGACTCGCGGGCTGCCGATTCGGTGAACCAAACCCGCGCCGCTTCGAATGGCACTTCCATCGATAGCGTTCCGCAACCCGACCGGCCTCGATGGGGCCAACGGCTGGTGGTGTTTTTCTTTCTCGTAGCCGTCGTGATTGCAGGATTCGGCAGTTCGATGGGCTGGTTGGACCACCTGTTCGATAGCGGCGATGCGCACCTGGAGGGCGTCGGCGAAGCCGCCCTGGCCGACGCCTCAGCGGCTGAACTGGAGCCCTCGGCCGCGTCGGGAGCAGAGGCTGTCACACCGTCCGGCAGTCCCCCGGCCAGCTCCGACGCG
>RFIQ01000035.1 GCA_003695565.1 Planctomycetota bacterium
ACGGTTATTTCGAGGACGGTCCTAAGACCAGGACATGGCCGATTGGCCATGCTAAGCGATGGATTCTGGCGTTGACGTATGGGAGAGGCAGAATCTAGTTTGTGGGACGATGGAGCCTGCGGGGATTGCGGCGAGCAACAGCCTGCGGGACTGCATTATCCCAGTTTGGCGGCGTTGGTCCTGGACAGGGCAGAATGTCCTCCGCGCTGCGATTGTCCATTCGATTTCGCTCTGTATGTCAAGGAAGACGCGATGGCGACAACCGACGTTCAACAAGATCCCGTGGCGTTGTTGGATGTAGGCCGAGGGAACTCGGTAATCCGAGACGAAGTCCTGGCGGCGATCGCACGCGTCTACGATAGCGGCCGCTTTTTGTACGGCCCGGAAGTCGCGGAGCTGGAAGGGGAGATCGCACGGCGGTGCCATGTCCCGCACGCCGCCGGATGTGCCTCGGGCAGCGATGCCTTGCTGCTGGCGCTGATGGCTTTGGGCGTGCAACCGGGCGATGAGGTGATCGTCCCGAGTTTCACGTTCTTCGCCACTGCGAGCTGCGTGCATCGACTGGGAGCGACCATCGTGTTCGCGGACATCGAACCACGAACCTATACCATCGATCCCCAGGATGTAGCAGCGAAGATCACATCGCGCACGCGCGCCATCATTCCGGTGCATCTATTCGGGCACCCAGCGAAAATGGACCAGTTATGTGCCCTGGGGATTCAGCACGATATCCCGATCGTCGAGGATGCCGCCCAAGCGATCGGTGCCGCCTACCATGGCAGACCGGTTTGCAGCTGGGGGCAAATCGGCTGCATCAGCTTCTACCCCACCAAGAATTTGGGCGGATTCGGTGATGGCGGCATGTTGACCGCCAGCAATGCGACGCTGGTCGATCGATTGCGCTTGTTGGCTGGACACGGGATGCGTCCGCGTTACTACCATTCGGTGGTGGGGATCAACAGCCGCCTGGATTCGTTCCAAGCGGCCGGACTGCTGATCAAGCTGCGGCTGCTCGATGCCTACACCGCGGCCCGGCAGGCGAATGCAGCTCGCTATGTGGACTTGCTGCGCGACGCCGGTTTGGAGCGGGCCGGTGTGGTCGAATTGCCCGCTGCCGACCGCGCGGCGTTTCATGTCTGGAATCAATTCAGTTTGCGGATCGGCGGCGGCCATCGCAATGCGTTGCGCGAGTACCTGCGCGACCGTGGGATCGGCACGGAAATCTACTATCCCGTGCCCTTGCATCGCCAGCAGTGCTTCCGCGACTTGGGGTACGATTGGGGCAGCCTGCCGGAAACCGAACGGGCCGCAGAGGAAATCTTGCACTTGCCGATCTACCCGGAGATAACGGCCGAGGAGCAGCAGCGGGTGGTGGCAGCCATCCGCGCGTTCTACGACGCCGGAGCCTACCGCGCCGTGGCGTGACGCAGCAGTAGCAACTGGCTGCCGTCGGCCTACTTGCTCCGCGCTGCCGGCACGGGTGCATCCAGCGGGATGAGGGGGAAATCGGCTGAGGGAACGCGGACTTCCGCCATCATCGACTCCAGTCGCTGGACCAGGTCGGGGTGCCGGTCGGACACATCGTGCAACTCGCCGGGATCGGCCGCCAGGTTGTACAGTTCGGTGCGCAGGTTCCCGCGGCGCATATTTTGCCGCACCGCTTTCCATTTCCCGACGCGAATCGATTGCTGGCCGCCATAGCCGGGGAATTCCCGGTACAGATAGGGCCGCTCCGGCTGGGGTTCGCCCATCAGGGTTCGAGCCATGCTGATACCATCGATCTCGGTCGGAATCTCATCGGACGCGCCGGCCAATTCGAGCAGGGTCGGCATCCAATCCTCGAACCCGCTGACCCGATCCGATTGAGTGCCGGGTTCGATACGTCCCGGCCAGCGCACGATGGCCGGCACGCGGATCCCGCCTTCGTACAGCGAGCCTTTCAGGCCCCGCAGTTCACCGACGCTGTTGAAGAACTCGTAGTCGACCTCTTGTTCCAGGTGCGTCGTGCCATTGTCGCTGGAAAAGACCACGATGGTGTTCTCGGCCAGTCCCAATTCGTCCAACGTGCGCAGGACGTTACCCACATACCTGTCCAAACGCGAGATCATGGCGGCATAGGCAGCGCGCGGCGTGTAATGTGGCGTGTATCCAAACCCTTTGGCGCGAGTGAACGGGGGATCGTTCCAGCCCAGCTTCAGGTACGGCTGCAGATCCTCATCGGGAACGTGCAACGCGACGTGCGGAATAATCGAGGGGTAGTACAAGAAGAATGGCCGGTCTTTGTTCGATCGGATGAATTCCAGAGCCGCGGCGTGGATGCGATCGGGCGCATAGTCCTGGCCCTTGAACACATCGTAGCTGCGCGGATCGGCCGGATCGGCCCCAGCGGGCAACGAGGCATGGCCGGGTACGGGCGGGTTGTTCTTTAGTTCAATGTGTTGTTCGTTGTCCCACAGATAGGAAGGGTAGTAGCTGTGGGCGTGCGCCTGGCAATTGTAACCGAAAAAGCGATCAAACCCTTGATTCAACGGGCGGCCGGAAGAGGTGGGGCCGCCCAATCCCCACTTGCCAAACGCCCCGGTGACGTAACCGGCTTGCCGGAATGCTTCCGCCATCGTGAATTCGCTGTCCGGGATCGGCCACTGTCCTTCCGGGGGCGTGGATCGGTTGTCTCGAACAAACGCATGCCCAGGATGTTTGCCCGTCATCAGCACGCAGCGACTCGGTGCGCACACTGCGTTGCCGCTGTAGTGCTGCGTAAACCGCATCCCCTGTTGGGCCAGTTCGTCGATGTTGGGGGTGCGAATTTTCTTCTGGCCATAACAACCGAGTTCGCGGTACCCAAGGTCGTCCGCGATGATCAGGACGACGTTCGGTCGGCGCACCGGTTGTGCGGCAGAGGAGGAGGGAAGCCATCCCCACGCCCACAGCATGAAGGCCAGAGCCCACAGAGTCCAGTTGGTGATGCGGGGGCGTTGCAATTCTTGGTGATGTGCGACGGTACAAGGCATGGTCAGCATCCTACTCCGTTCAACGAGAGCATTCGGTGAGGTAGCGTACGGCGGGGCCACGGCTCGATGGAGACACCTGCCGGGGCTGGGATCCGCAGGGGCATCCTAAGTGGCCTCCAGGCCAGTGCCGGCAGGCGAGCGGTGCCCATATGCGAATCGGATACCATCATACACGGTTTCGTCCCGCATGCGTCGTTCCGCGCCCCCGGGGCTGCCCCCCCAAGAGGCGGCTTCGGCCGGGACGATTTGTTTGTCTGGCGGGATATCCATCGCTACACTGGAATGTTGGCCAGTGCGTGGAAAACCGGCATTTGGAGGCCGATTGGAGACGCTGTTGGGACACCGGCACATGGTGTCACCGCTGGCACGTCGGAACAGATGAACAGATTCGAGGCACGGAATCGGGGAGGCGAGACGATGACTAGGGGATGGCGACAGTGGAGCCTGACGCTCCTGGCGATGGCTTTAACCGGCCTGGGTGCGGTGTCGGACGGGTGGGCACAATCTTCGGCTGCCGATGCAGTCAGCGGGCAATCTGCTTCCGGAGCCGGTGCCGGCAACCGGCTGGGAGGGGCGGCCATGGCCGACTTTGATACGCTGATGAACCTTATTCAACAAACCATTGAGCCGGATTCTTGGTTGGTCAACGGCGGTACCAGTACGATCCTGCCCTACCCGTCCGGCGTCTTCGTTGATCCCAGCGGCCAACTGCAACGCGTCCGCACGACGGACGTGGGAGCCTCCCTACTGGAATTGGAAGGAAATGCTAGTGCGCCGCGTCATCCCTGGCGCAAATTGAGCCGGATGCGCGTTGTTTCCCTGCGAGCGCTCGACCGGGCTTTGTTCCAATCGATACAACAGGGGCTGCGGCCGGATGCGGAGATCTTGCGGATGGCAGGGCTGAGCAAGGTGGAGGTGGTGAAGATCGACGCCGCGCAGGAAGACATTCTGCTCGCCGGTCCAGCACTGGGAAGCGGTCCGGCCATCGAATTGGCGGATGTGGCCGTGATTGCGGCACTGGTACGGCCAGGCACCTCGCCCATGGGGTGTTCGATCGAACCCACACAAACCGGTTTGTTGGCCGCCAGGCAGTTGATCGAATCCCAAGACGCAGCCCGCCGGTTGGGGCGCAACCCGCGCATGTTCGTCGAGCAGATGCAGCAGCGCATCGGACCTCACGAGGTCCACGTGTTCGGCCTGGATCCCAAAACGGCAACGGCGCTGGCCTTGGTAGATGCCGATGAACACATGAAACAAGTCGGATTTGGCATCGTGCGCACCCATCCCTATG
>RFIQ01000416.1 GCA_003695565.1 Planctomycetota bacterium
CAGTAATTCTTGCCGATTATTTGCCTTGCAGCGATTGTATGCGAAGAAGCTGGGAGGCGCGAAAGTACCGCGGAAGGAGGCCCGGAGGGGCCGGCGCACCGAACCATCATTGCATGAGAATGGGCCGTAGATTCGGTGCCAGTCTTTCCAGTTCCGCGTTGAGCATACGGTGGATGCGCTGGGTCGTCTTGAAGTGTTTGGCGCGCTGCAGCAATTCTTTGGCCTGGTCTATGGAAACGTGGGCGGCCAGTTCCTTGATGGTGGGGATGAACGACGGGCTCATGCTGAAGCTGCGCAGGCCCATCCCCAACAACAACACGAAGGCCTGGGGGTGAGCTGCCATTTCGCCGCATAGGGTTACCGGCGTATGCGCTTTCAGGCAGGTACGTACCACATTTTCCAAGACTCGGAGGACGGCCGGGGCCAACGGCTGGCACAAGTGGTTGACCCGCGGGTTGTCGCGATCGGCCGCCATCAAGTATTGGATCAAATCGTTCGAGCCAATGGAAACGAAATCGACCGATTCAACCATCTGATCGATCATGACGGCGGCGGCCGGAACTTCCAACATCATGCCAAAATCGACTTTGGCGTACTCCTTCCCCTGTTCTTGGAGTTGTCTTTCGGCCCGGCGCACGATGGCTCGCAAACGCCGCAGCTCTTCAATCGTCGTCACCATCGGAAACATGATGTTCACATCGGGATCTGGGATTTCTTCCGTGGGGGCAGCAGCGCGCAGGATGGCTCGTATCTGCGATAGGAAGAATTCGGGATGCTCGAAGGACAAGCGGATGCTTCGCCATCCCATGAATGGGTTGGCTTCGCGGTTCTCGCGTCCCAGAAAGGGGACCGTCTTGTCGCCGCCGATATCCAGGGTGCGGATCGTGACGCGGTGGTTCGGGCTCAAGGCCACCACGCGGCGATAGACTTGCAACTGCTCTTCCTCGCCCGGAACACTTGGATGCGTCAAGTACAAGTATTCGGTGCGGTACAATCCAATGCCACAGGCCCCCATGGCCGCCGCCGCCTTGGCATCGGCCGGCCCATTGATGTTCGCCAGTAATTGCAGGGAAACCCCGTCCGCGGTGACTGCAGATTGATCGCGGTTGTGAGCCAACTGATCGCGCAGGTCGAAGAATTCCCGTTCGAGTTTCCGGTATGCCGCCACGACTTCGGGATCGGGATTGACCAGCACATGTCCCTCGCGGCCATCGACGATGATCAGGTCGCCGTTCTTGACTTGTTTCAGGATCCCAGTGACGCCGCACACGGCCGGGATGCCACGGCTGCGCGCGATGATGGCCGCGTGGCTGGTCTGGCTGCCCGATTCAGTCACGATACCATGCACTGGTTTCTTGCCCAGCATTACCGCTTGGCTGGGTAACAATTCGTCAGCCACGACGATGGTTGGCCCCTCCAGCACTTTGGAGTCCTTTTGCAGCACGGGGCTGAGATAGGCGGTCAGACGCTCGACCACGTCTCGAATATCTGCCAGCCGTTCCTGCAGATAGGGATCCTCGGTCCGATTCAGCAAATCGCGGTAGTATTCGACCAGGCGTGCCAACGCAGCCGGAGCCGACAATCGTTCGTTTTGAATCCATCCTCGGACTTTATCGACGAGGGCTGCGTCGAGCAGAATTGACTCGTGCACGGCGAAAACTGCCGCTGCATCCTTGCCGACCTGCTTTTCGACTTTCTCCTGCAATCCTCGCAGGTCGGCGATCGATTTCTTGCGAGCGTTCTCGAATCGAGCCAGCTCCTGCGCCACCTCCGACGGCTCGATATGGACCCGATGTGGGTCGACGAAGACCTCGTGAATGCAGTACGCATTCCCGATGGCCACTCCCGGTGATACGGCTATTCCTTTACGCATGGACAGAATCTACCACACTCGACCCGATCGGACAATTTGGCTACCTAGGCTGATGGTTTCAGGTAGAATGAGGAGCGTAAGCCCAGGGTTTTTCCCACCTCCAGTGGCGATTTGTCTGGTGCATACCAGCCACGACACCATCCCTCCCGACGCCCCGCCTGCAAGGTTTTCTTCCATCCCACCATTTTCAGGAACACCTAAGATGTGCGATCCATTGTCTCCATTCTCTCGACAGGTGATTTCTCCCTTTATGCTACCCTTTTTGGCGTTGGTCTTCCTCTGGGGGTGGACTGCACCGCCATGTCACGGTCAAGACCGTGGGCGGAGCGAGGCGACCGAGCGGAAGCCGGCGGACCAATCCAAGCCGCTGTTTTCGGGCCCGCAAAAAGGGGAACCCCTGCCGTCGGTTGAAGTTTGGGAGCTTCAGCCTGGAGATGAAGCGAGCCGTAAAGTGGATCTGGGGGCAGTGGCCCGCCAACACCCCACCGTGATCGTCTTCATGCACGAGAAATCGCGTCCGGCATTTGCGCTGGGCCGCGTCCTTTCGGCTTTTGCCAAACGCAAACAACAGGAACAACTGCATTTGTATTTCGTCGTGCTGTCGGACAATCGCAGCGAATCGGAAAAATGGCTGAAGATGATCCGGCGTTACTTCGATCCGTCGACTCGTTTAGCGGTTGCGGAGGGAGGCATCGAAGGGCCCGGCGCACTGGGACTGAACCGTTTGGTGGCCTTGACCATCCTGGTGGCGAAAGACGGAACCGTACACGAGAATTTCGCGTTTACTCAAGTGACCCCCGCCGTCGACGCGCCCCCGGTTCTGGAAGCGATCAATGCCATCACCGGCGGCGGGCCGATTCCGTCTGTCCAAGAGTTGATTCCCAGGTCCTAAGTACACGACTTGAGCAGGAGTCGCCGCGATGGAGCGAACAATCCCAAGCACGCCTGCGAAGCGTGTTGCCGGATGGATCGTTGCCCCAGTGCTGATCCTGGTTTGCCGAGCGTTTGTCTGGTGGGGCATCGCTCTTCTTGCCTCGGTTGTTGTGTATCGCTGTGCAATTGCGGACCAACCCCAGGAAGAGGATACCGGCCGGACCGTGGACTTTTCCAAGGAGTTGATTCCGGCGTTGACGCAAGCCGGTTGCAACGCAGGCGCTTGCCATGGTGCCGCGGCCGGACGCGGGTACCTGGCCCTTAGTCTGTATGGGAGTCGGCCCGCGCAGGATTACCGTACGCTGGTGCATGCACCGGGCAGCCGGTTCATCGACCTGGAGTCACCCACCGACAGCCTGCTGCTGCGCAAACCCAGCGGCTACCTCGACCATGGCGGTGGCGTTGTGCTCGACGAGCAAGGGTCCGCATACCGCTTGCTGCGGCAATGGATCGATGCGGGATGTCCACCTCCGCGGGTCGAGTTGGCACGGCTGGTGGTCACCCCGGCGACGACTCGGGCGGCCCCGTGTGGCGAACCGATGGAATTCGATGTCCAAGCGATTTGGTCGGACGGATCGTCGTCGTCAGCCCTGCCCTTTCTGCGTGTTGACGGTGCATCGTCGGAAGGAAACAACCGCCACGATGCTCCACTGACCTACTCGCTCGATTCGTCACGAATCGCCTTCCGCGCGCGTACTCCCGGTTACTGGCCGGTGACCATCCGCTTCGGAAAGTCAGCATTAACACTGCAGTTGTGGGCAGCGCCTCGAGCCGCACAGAGACTTTCGCAAGCCCCGACCACCGTTTCCTCCACAGGCGGTCAAACGCGGATGGCAGGGGCGGGCCGGGCAGCAGTGGGTGCGATCGATGTCCACATCAACGCAGCAGCGGACCGTATCGGGATGAGCGTCGCTGGCCCCGCACCGTCACATCTTGTTGCACGGCGGTTGTATCTGGACCTGGCGGGAAGACACCCCGGCCTGCAGGAATGGCAGCAGGCGACTGCGCAGATCGAAGCGGGAGAGACTGCCGCGCTGGTCGATCGATTGCTGGACAGCCCCGATTTCTGGCAGCAATCGGCTCGCGTCGTGGTGGAATGGGTGGAACGCGCGGCGGGACATGCCTCTCCCGTCGCTGCGGAACTGGAGAGCGCTGTCGCGGAGCACTTGCAGTCGAACGATGACCTGCGCGACCTGGTGCGGGCGATGCTCCAAGTGGCTGAACCCCAGGCCAGCGACTTGAATCAGGTGCATCGATATGCAGCATCGCCCGGTGAGCGTTGCGAAATGGTGTTCAAGGCATTCCTGGGCGTGCGCATCGGTTGTGCTCAGTGCCACGACCATCCACTGGATCACTGGACTCAAGACGACTACTTCGGATTGGCGGCCTGCTGGGCGGAAATCGAATCGAACGGCCGTGTACGACGGATTTCCGGTCGCACCACAACGGATGTGCGCACTGGGCAGGATGCTGTTGCCCGGTTGCCCGATGGGACGACCATCAGCGAGTCGCCGGATGTTGCCGTCACGGACTGGATTTGCCATCCGAGCAATCGATTGTTCGTCGGCAATCTATCCAATCGCATTTGGTACTGGCTGATGGGAACATCGTTGGTCAGCGAAGTCGACGATCAGCGCGCGACGAATCCGCCGGTGAATCCCGATTTGCATCGCTGGCTGGGAGAATACCTGGTCGCACACGATTTTTCGATCAAAGCATTGGTAAGGGCGATCGTGCTGTCGGACGCCTACGCGCGGAGTTCGGCTGAAGACAGCAGTTCGCTGGCCAGGCGTTTGGCCACTGTTCGCAGCATCACTCCCATCGACATCCCCCTTGCCGAATTGGCTCGGCAAGCATTGGGAAATGCTCGGTCGACATCGGTCTCCACCGCGGAATCATCACCGCAGATGGCGATGATGCAGGTTCAGGGTGCGCCGATGACGGATGGTTGCACGCGCGGTTCGGCATGTGAGAACCCTGTCCGACAACATCTGCTGCTGGCCGCCGGCAGTGATTTGGCCCCGATCATCGCCGGGGCTGCGCAATCCGCACAGCTCGGTTCACCGAAGCATCCCGCCCGGAATGCGGCGTTGGATTGGTTGCAGCAAACGTACCAACGGTTGTTCGGGACGCAGCCGGAGCCGGCGCTGGTCGAACAAATCAAGTCCGAATTACAGGGGTTGGGCGAACCAGAAATTCCGGCATATTTGGAAGATGTCACTTGGAGTTGGCTGGTCAACCGACGATTCACCCACATGTACTAAACCGGAACGCGCCTAGTGCCTGATGGAAACGTCGAGGCGTCGGTGGGCTTTCTTCCTCCTTCTACTGCGGTCGAGCACAGAGGAGGGATCCGCGCGTCTGTCGGAGTGACGCCTGGTTGAGCAACGATGTTTCATGATAGAAAGGCCGTATCTGGTGATCGAAGTACGCGTAGGGCATGATGGCGAACACCTGGCTGCCTGTACTTGTCGATGGCTGCAGCAGCAAATCGGTAAGAAGCTCGCCGACTCGACGGCGCGGTACTACCTGGCGCTTTCCGGCGGGTCGACGCCTCAGCGGTTGTACGCACTGCTGGCGGAATTGCCGGCGGACCAAATCGATTGGACGGGCGTGGTCTTGATTTGGGGCGATGAACGCAATGTCCCTCCTGATCATGCCGACAGCAATTTTCGCATGGTTCAACAAACCCTGCTCAGCAAAATCGAGATTCCCCCTGAGAACATTCTGGGGGTGCCGAATCCCGGTGGCCCGGCTGAGCAGGCGGCCGCCGAGTACGAGCAGCGGTTGCGAGCGGTCTTGCCATGCGACGCGTCCGGTCGTTGGCCTCGTCTGGATTGCGTCCTGTTGGGGCTGGGCGATGACGCTCACACGGCTAGCCTGTTCCCGCAAACCGCCGCGCTCCAAGAACAGGATCGATGGTGCGTAGCCAATTTCGTACCCAAGTTGAACACCTGGCGGATCACCCTGACCGCTCCGGCCATTAATGCAGCCGCAAATGTCGCATTCCTCATCGCTGGTGAGAAGAAGACCGACGCCCTGCGAGCTCTGTGGCACGGCCCCGCTGCACCGGACCTTGTGCCGTCGCAGTTGATTCGCCCGACCGATGGGGTTCTTTGGTTCTTCGTCGATTCGGCGGCTCTCGATGGTGTCGATCCGCCAGTTGCTCCCCGGCGGTGCGAGGGATAGTCGCGCACGACGCCCCTCAACGAGAACCGTCCAGGCGAGGGCTGGTATCAGCGTGGCCAGGCGGTATCCTACAGGTCGCAATGGTCGCCGCCCAATGGCGGTCTACTGGGACAATAAGAAATTTTTGGACGAGTCGAGTCGCACCATGCCGCAGTTGGACATCCTACCGGGCGCTTCCCTGCCGCAGGATCTGCAAGCCATCATCGAGGCCGCACCGATTGCGAACCTGGACGGTTCGCCACGCGATCCGGACACGGTGGCCGCGATCCAGAGGGCTATGCAATCATCCAACCTGGCTGGCACTTTGATCGAATCGGCGCTGTGGTTACTTGCGGGAGACCTGGAACGGTCGCATACCATCAGCCAACAGTACGACAGTCGCGAGGGATCGTATTGGCACGGAATCATGCATCGTCGCGAGGGCGATTACAGCAATGCCAAGTACTGGTTTCGCCGTGTGGGGGATCATCCCGTCCTATCGCGTCTACGACAGCAGATCCAGTCGCACCTGAGCGAATTCGAGGGCCGGGGCGTTCCTGTTTCGGACCTGCTGGCATCCGATTGGCTGGCTGGGGAACTCGTGGACCAATGCCAGTCGGCGGTGCGACATGGAGATTTGCAGCAGCCGGATCTGCAGCGGATCACCTGGTGGGAATGGCAACTCCTGCTCGAACACTGCATCTAGACCCCGGCGAAGAGGCATCCTCGCAACACTAAGAAGATGGATCGCGATGACTGAAGATGAGAACGGCGACACCCTGTTCAATTTGCTAGGCGGGAAGGAAAAGCTGGAAGCGATCGTGCACGACGCTTACCGCCGCATTCTGGCCGATCCAGAACTGGCTCCGTTTTTCGAACGGGTCGACATGAACCGGTTGCGGCGGATGCAGTACGAGTTCCTGGCTGCGGCGTTCGATGGTCCCGTGCGCTACACCGGATCCGACATCCGGGCGATCCATGCCGGTCGCGGAATCGAATCCAAACACTTCCGCAAGTTCGTCAATCACTTCGCCGAGGCGATGCGGTCCCATGGCGTCTCGGAACATTTGGTCGATCAAATGCTGGGGCGCATCGCCGTGTATCACGACCTGGTTGTGGGCGGTTCGGCCGAAGACGGTTGAGCGTGCTCTGAGCGAAAAATTGGGGCCCCCTGCAGGGACGCACTGCTAATCCAGACGTTCAACATAGACGTAGTACGCTCCGTAGACCTCGCCATCGGCCTGGTGAAACAAGGCCTTCAAACGTGTCGGGCCGCGCGGCAACTCCAGCTCGAACACCGATTCCTGTGCACCGGGTTGCACCGCCTGTTGCCTTTCCATGTCAGCGATCTGCAAGGTGGCGCGGACCGGATGAATGGCTTTTCCAGGTGTTGCACGGAACGGTTTTTCTCCTGGTACCGGATCTCCCGGTGGCAATGAGGCATCGATTGGTTGACCGGTTTCCTCGGGCCATCTGCGCAGCCGGAAGCGATACTTGCCCGCTTGCGACACCAGTACGTTCCAGAATCCCGTATTGGCATCGCCGTTCATTGCCCGCCGGACCGCAGCCTGATTCCACGGCGTGCTGCCCGTCGTGATCCAATCGTGGGATGTCAACCTGGCCGGATTCTCCCGCGGGTGACCTAGATAAATCCGAGCATCCTGTGAAAAGGAGGGCAACAAGTCTGCCCACCAGGCCTCGTAGAAGTCTCGCAAACGCTGGACGACGTCCGGGTGCCCGCTGGCTATGTCGCTGGTTTGCCCGGGATCGCGTTTGATATCGTAGAGCTCCTTACCATTGATCAACCGCCAGCGGGATGTCATCACGGCGCTCTTCCGCCACTTGATGGGATCTTTCACGCGTTGCGAATCGGTGACCAGAATGCGGTCGTCCCAGTTCTTCGCATCGCCGTATAGCAGCGGCTTGATCGACCGACCATCAAAGCGCACTCCAGATGGAGGAGCGATACCGCACAGGTCGATGAGAGTCGGGAGGATATCGACATGGGCCGTAATCGGCTCCACGTCCCGGGCCGTATCCAAACCGCCAGCGGGCCAGCGCAGGAAGAACGGCACGCGGTGCCCGCCGTCGTACTCGCTGCCCTTGCTCCCTCGCATTCCTGCATTGAATACGCGTGTACCCGAAGAACTGCCGTTATCCGTCGTGAAAATAAAAATCGTGTTTTCCTCTAGCCCTTCCTCCCGCAGGAAGGCTCGCAGTTGGCCCACATTCTCGTCGATGTTAGCGATCATTCCGTAGAAGTTCGCCAGGTGGGTTCCCTGATCGGCGTAGGGAGCGCTGTATTGTTCGGGAGAATGCATCGGACCATGCGGTGCATTGGTGGCGATGTACGCCAGGAATGGCCGACCGGCCTCCTTTTGGGACTTGATGAACCGTTTGGCGTAGTCGAAGAAAACGTCGGTGCAGAATCCGTCGACCGGTTCGGGAACACTGTTGTGCCAGTAGCTGCCGTCGAAGTACGCATTGTCCCAGTAGTCAGGCGTTTGGCCCACGCCGCCCCCGCCGTGCCGCATCACTTCCGTAAACCCACGATCCTCAGGACGGAACGGGTAATTGTCCCCCAAATGCCATTTGCCAAACATCCCGGTAGCATAACCTGCGTCCTGGAACACTTGCCCCATGGTGACTTCGTTTTCGCGCAACATGCTGCGTCCCATGATGGTATGCCAGACGCCGGTGCGGTTGGTCCAATGGCCGGTCAACAAAGCGCTGCGTGTGGGAGAGCAGGTCGGCGAGACGTGATAATCGACCAGACGAATCGCTTCGGCATACAATGCGTCGATATTGGGGGTCTTCAGCACTGGATTGCCATGGCAGGATAAGTCGCCATACCCCTGATCATCCGTCATGACCAGCACTACGTTGGGACGGTCCGCAGCCCCCGCCTGACCCCATGTCCACACCCCAACGCACAGTACGAAGAATCCAATCCAATATCGCTTCATCATCGATGTTACTCCAATTCAAAGTCGGTCAGGTAGAGCTTGGCGACACGCGGGCGGATGGCTCGGATCGGCGTGGCCGTTGGCCAGATTACCGTAACTTCGGACCTACCCCAGCCGCGTGGTGCGGGCTACTTCAACTCTTTGATGCGCAGGTCGCGAAACTCGACCCACATCGGTTTTCCAGCATGCAACTGCAAAGCGATGATTCCCTGGCGCAGCGCCAAGTCATCGCGGTCGGTGAAATCGACAATCAATTTCCCATTCAAGTAATGTTGAATATGGGTTCCCCGGGCGACGATGATGGAATCATTCCAGTCGTCCAAGCGGAACAGCTTTTCGAACCCTGCCTGATCAATCAGGGTATCCAGGACCCGTTTGCCATCGGGGCCCCAGACGGCTTTTTCGCCCACTAGACAGATGCGTCCCCGCCCGATTCCTTCGCCATAAATGAAACCAGCCACGTTTGGCAATTTGGTTTCATTGCGGATTTCATGCTGGTACCCTCGCACAACCCAAGCATTGCGGACGTTGCCGTCGGTGATGTGCTTGGAGCGGTACTGCACGCCAGAATTGTTCGTGCTGCTGCAGCGAAATGAAAAACGCAATTCGAAATCGCCGAATTCACCCTGCTGATAGATCAGGAAGGTATTGCCGTTTGCTTGATGCTTCTCCGTCGTTTCACCGTGTATCGCACCATCGACTACGGACCACAGCCGTGGATCGCCATCCCAACCGCTGAGGTCTTTTCCATTGAACAAGGACGTGTAACGCCCCGTTTCCGGAGGCGCGTCCTGAGCCCAGGCGATTCCAGCGCCAGCCGCCAACCATCCGCATACCATTACCGCAATCGCAATGCGCTTCATCGTGTCTTGCTTCCTCAAATAGCTATCAAATTTGAATGTGTGCTGCAGTACTTCGAGTCATCTTAATCCGAAACGTCGGCGCTGGCAGCTCTTCCCGCGAATTTGCCGGGGACGCCCGGCCGCGCGATGCAGCACTAGTGCGCTCATCGCTCTGCGGACAGTCCACCTGGGTCAGGACGGGTCGTAGTTGGGATTGGGAATTGGGAAACGGGCTCCCATGGCTTCCAAGGCTGCGTGCAGCCGTTCTCCCATCTCCTTCACGCGCTGCGGATGTTGGGTTGCTACGTTCGACGTCTCGCCCGGATCCAGCCGTAGATTATACAATTCTGGATCGCCGTCGTAGAAGGTGATCAGCTTCCATTCCCCTTCGCGCAAAATGCTGTAGGGCGAAATGCCTCCGCGGTAGTGAGGAAAGTGCCACAGCAATGGGCGCTCCGGGACCGGTTGTTTCCCACCCGCGACCACGTGCGGGCCGAGGTCGATTCCGTCGATCACCTGCTCCGACGGAATCTCCACTCCCGCCCAACCGGCCAAGGTCGGCACAATATCGATGGACGACACGGGCACATCACTGCGCCCCCCCGCCGGAATCACTCCCGGCCATTGAATAATTTGCGGAACGCGAATGCCGCCTTCGTAGGGAAACCCTTTGCCGGCTCGCAGCGGAGCGTTCTCCGTGGGGTTTCCGTTGTTGTCCAATCCGCCGTTGTCGCTGGTAAACCACAGGATCGTGTTGCCTTCCAGGTTCAATTCCTTGAGTTTCGCCCGAATTCGGCCGAGCGAGCGGTCGACCGAGGCAACCATGGCTGCGTACGTCGCCTGCTGGCGGGTGACCCCGTCCCGCGAGAATTTGTCGATGTCGTCCGCGGGCGCTTGCAACGGTGTGTGCACTGCGTAGTGCGAGAGCTGAATGAAGAAAGGGTCATCCTTCCAGCGTTCGATCAAGCCACAGGCCTCGTCGGCTTCCCGGTCGGTTAAATACTCTCCCGGTCGCCGGCTGGGCAAGCGGTAAATGCCCGCCCGCAGCGTTTCGTGCCGCCCACGCGGTTGGTTGAAGGGATCGAAGTAACTCGGTGGCTGGCCATAGTCGCATCCGCCGAAATTCTCTTCGAATCCCTGGTGCTCGGGATACCAGGCTTCGTCCCCCAAGTGCCACTTGCCGATGTAACCGGTATGGTAGCCCTCCGCCCGCAACATCTCCGCCAACGTCACTTCATCCAATTCCATCCAGAATGGATTCGGTGGACACAAGACGCGTTGTTTTTTCCCTCCTACATACTCCGTGGGGTTGTGTTCCGGAGTGGTCCCACCGGGGCGTTGAAACCGTGACCGGATCCAGTCGGTAACTCCCACTCGCGCAGGATACCGTCCCGTCTGCACGGCCGCGCGTGTGGGCGAGCAAACGGCACACGCCGCATAGGCTTGATCGAATCGCATACCGTCGCGCGCCAATGCATCGATATGCGGAGTCCGGCAAATGTCGTTGCCCGCGCCCGACCAATCGCGCCAGCCCAGGTCGTCGACCAGGATCAGGATGATATTTGGACGCCTCGTCTCCTCCGCCGCGGCAGTCCAACTCCACCCCATCCCGACGACGAAAAGTCCCCAGACGCACAGCATTGAAAACCGATTGGTCATCGAACTCATTTCCCCGAAAAACGAAGTGTTTGCCACACCATTTTGCCACACCATATAGAGTTGTTGGCCGCTGATGCAGACCGCGCAAACTTGTTTAATAAAAGCTCCGGCCGTCGCCTGGGTCCGTGCCCGGGCTGAGCGTTACAGTCCTCCTCCAACGTAGCTCCATCTTCGCTGCCCGCCTTTGATTCCCTAGCGGTGATGTTGCACCGGAAGCGATCTCACGTGCCGCAATCCATCACTCACCAGCAACCGGTCACTCGGGACTACCAACATGGCATGCACGTAGGATAATCCGGAGGGTTCTGCACGGGTAACCTGGGCCGAGTCCATGTCGATCCAGAGCAAATCCCCTTGTGGGTTCGCCGCGACGATGTGCCGGCCATCGATCACCTCCATCCCGACGGCTGGCTCGTTCAGTTGGACGAACCGCACCAGACGAAATTGCTCAGGGTACCACAAGCGTACTGTCCCATCCCAGCCGCTGCTGAATAATCGGAGAGGATTTTGTTGGGCCCAGGCTCCCAAATCGCTAACTCGATCCCGATGTTGCTGAAAGCTGTGCAGTTCCGCGCCGTCCCGTTGTCTGGAAAGCACGATTTTGCCGCCCCAGTCGGCCGATGCAATCACCCCACCGGGCAGCACGACCAGCGCTGTAACTAACTTTGTATGCACTTGCCGCGACCAAACTTGCTGGCCATCTGTGGCTCGATAAACCGTCACGCGGCCTGCATCATCGCCCGCGTAGATCCATCGTCCGTCCGCCGCCACACATACTGGGACTGCCTCGAGCCCGCGGACCTGCCACTGGGCTTCGCCGTCGGCGATCCGATGGCAGCCCACAAACCCGGATTGGTCGCCCACCGCCCCAACCACAACCAAGCGCAGCGCCAATTCCGAGTTGTCGGTGGGATCCGTGTCCTGGCCGCCCTCAGCC
>RFIQ01000417.1 GCA_003695565.1 Planctomycetota bacterium
ACTAGATTCTGCCTCTCCCATACGTCAACGCCAGAATCCATCGCTTAGCATGGCCAATCGGCCATGTCCTGGTCTTAGGACCGTCCTCGAAATAACCGTTCAGTCTGTAGCCTGACTTTCCGAGTCGGGGCCTTCGCTGCCCGACTAGGAGAGTCCGGATACGGCGCGATGCGACAGCTATATCCGGGACGCTCCTTAGGGTGGCCGCGTTCGTGGCTTAAGCTCGCAGGGTGGAACAGAGAGCATGGTGATGGATGGCAAGCAGGATCCTTACCCCGCACTCTTGAATTGACGGAGCCCTAGGCTTGGATCTGCGACCCGAGCAGGGCCAGGAACTGCCGCATCCAGGCGGGATGGGCGGGCCAGGCGGGAGCCGTCACCAGGTTCGCGTCCGTATGCGCATTGTCGAATCGCTCGGAGTGCTCGACGTAGGTCGCTCCAGCCTGCACCACGTCGGGCGCCACGGCCGGGTAGCAGCAGCACTGTTTGGATTCGAGCACTCCTGCGGCAGCCAGGATTTGTGGCCCGTGGCAAATCGCAGCGATCGGCTTTCCTTGCGCGTGGAAATCCTGCACCAAGGTGATCAAACGCTCGTTCAACCGCAGATACTCCGGCGCACGGCCTCCCGGGATCACCAGCGCATCGAACTCTTCCGCGGTGACCTGATCGAAGTCCCCGTTCAGCACAAACCGATGTCCCGGCTTCTCCGAATACGTCTGGTGGCCTTCGAAATCGTGCACCGCCGTCACTACAAAGTCCCCGGGCTTCTTGCCGGGGCACACGGCCACGCAATCATGCCCGACCATCATCAACATCTGGAACGGGACCATGACTTCATAATCCTCGACGAAGTCTCCGACCAGGAACAGGACGCGTTTGGCTGCCATCGGATTCATTCCTCCATTTCTTCGGCTCGTTCGGTGGGGGTGGGCTCCCTGTCCCTCACTTTGCCGTGGCTCTCGCGTTTCTGCAAGTAGAGCTTGATGGGAACCTCCCCGAACGGCAGGTTATCTCGCAATACATTGATCAGGTACCGGCGGTAACTCGGCGGAAAGCCCTGCGGCATGTTGCACATCAAGATGATGGTGGGCGGCGTGACATCGATTTGCGAACCGAAGTAGATCTTGGGGCGGCGATTCAAGTACAGAGGCGGCTGCTGACGCTGCAGGGCGGCTTGAATCAGCTTGTTGATAACCGGCGTCGGCACCCGCGTCTGAGCTTGCTTGAAAAGCATCTGGGCGTGATTGAGCAAGGCCTTGACGTTCTTCCCTGCCTGGCCCGTGATGAAAGCGATGGGGACATGCGCCATCGAAGGAAACGTCTCGCGCAGGTAACGCACCCACCGCTCTGTCGGCATCTTCCCGGCCAACTGATCCCACTTGTTGACCACGAACACGCACGGTTTGTATTGCTGTTCGATGTAATGCGCGAGCTGCTTATCGACCTTGCTGATCGACTGCGTGCAGTCGAAGAACAACAGGGAAACGTCCGCGCGGCGAATGCTCCGCTGGGCCCGGTGCATACCGTAGAAATCGATATCGGTCCGAATGCTGCGATGGCGACGCAGTCCGGGCGTATCGATCGCGATGAATCGATGTCCATCCAGGTCGAAATGCACGTCGATGCTGTCCCGCGTCGTGCCCGGGACCTCGCTGACAATCACCCGCTGCGCCTTGGCCAGAGTGTTCACAAACGTGCTTTTGCCAACGTTGCGTCGGCCCACGATGGCCAGCTTCATTTGCGGCGTTTCCGCCTCGGCCTCCGCCGACGCCGACGGCAGACGCTCGATGATCTCATCCAGCAGCAAGCCCCGGTTGCGATTCTGTTGGGCACTGACGGGTATCAACCATCCGCGCCCCAGCCGATAGAATTCGGTGGTGGCATCGTCGAGGGAAGGATGGTCCGCCTTGTTGGCCAAAAGTAGCACGGGCTTTTCCACCTTTCGCAACCGCTCGGCGACGATCTCATCCAAGGGGGTGAGGCCCGTGCGGACATCGACGACGAACAACAGCACGTCGGCCTCGTCGATCCCCGCCTCGATCTGCTGCTCGACCTCTTTAGTCAGGTTGTCGCTGTCCTCGATTCCCATTCCGCCGGTATCGACCAGCTCCAGGAATCGCCCGTCGTGCTCCACCAGGTGAGACAATCGATCTCGGGTAACCCCTGGCATATCGTCCACAATGGCCAACCGTCGGCCAGCCAGCCAATTGAAGATACTGCTCTTCCCCACATTCGGTCGCCCAACGATGACGACCTTCGGAATAGGCATGCCTGATTACCCGGTCTGACAAAAATGATCAGTCTCAAAAAATCTTGAACGGCCTGGGGGCAGCCGCCCTGGCCACCATTCCCACCAAAATAGCTACGCACGTCGTGGGGGGCGGGGTTGGCACTTCCTTGCGACGTCAACCAACCAGCGGCCCGCCTCGGCTGGCACCGCCAACACGGGCGTCGTTGCTGTTGGTTCTGTGCCATCCCCCGCGCAGAAGCCTGCAGCGTTTGATGCAGTCAGTCTACTCACCGGCCGCTTATTTGGCACCCACCCCTCTCCCCAAGCACGACCGGCCCACCAGAGCGCGCCCGACCCGGCGCGGTCCTACCGCCCCGGCCCGCCGGGGCGAACGCAGCACTACCGAGCGACCGGACCGATCCGACCAAGCCCCTCGTCGAGGAGAAACCATGTTCGGGGAAAAGTCGGCACGGGAAATTTCCTTTGGCGTTGTCGCGCCCGCTCACCCCTCATACACTCTTCTCTCTCGACAGCAG
>RFIQ01000036.1 GCA_003695565.1 Planctomycetota bacterium
CGTCCGGTTTGTGCAGATTTGGTCTGGCAACGACAACAGTTTCCCGCGACGCAACTGGGATTCGCATGAGGACATCGGGCGAGACCATGGTCCTTTAGCATGGGGAATGTCGGTCGGTGCGGCGGCTCTGATCAAGGATTTAAAACAGCGGGGGATGCTGGACGACACGATTATTCTGTGGACCACGGAATTCGGACGCATGCCAAGTACCCAAGGCAGCAAAGGTCGCGACCACAATCCCTACGTCTTTACCAATTGGTTGTGCGGCGGTGGCATCACACCGGGCGTCACCTGGGGCGAATCGGATCAGTGGGGCTACAAGCCGCTCGACCGCGACAACCCGACGCAAGTTTACGACATCCACGCCACGATCCTCCATCTGCTGGGCATCGATCACAAGCGCCTGACGGTCCGGCACAACGGTATCGACCGACGATTGACCGATGTCCACGGGCACGTCATCCAATCGCTGGTTCGTTAGCCGTAGCCCAGCAACTGGGTTTTCGCTTGGGTTCGCGTTCGGGCGGCTGCCTCGCTGGTGCAGGGAGATCTGCGGGCGACTCGATCGTCTATGGGCGTCCTCGACAACTCGTCGGTGATGCCGTGGGGGCCCGGTCTTTCCGTGCGGGTACGCCCTGGGATGCAGCGCATGATGGTTTGTCCACCGCTTGGCGGTACCACCGAACGCTGCTTGGTATCACCGAAAATAACAACCTTGGATAGTGACAAACGCCTGGAATCCGGCCATAATGAGCGGCGGGTTTCCACAAGTGGGCTTCGGGTGCTCTTTTCATATGACGGCTCAGGGTAGAGAGGCTGCATGGATGAATCCGGAAGCGAGTTACTACCAGTTCCCGCGAGAGGTTTGGCAGACGGTGAACGAATGCGCATGGGAAGCCCTGGCACGGAAGGAGTTTGCACCGGACGCCTCCCACATCGAATCGCTGCGCTGTGTCTACTTGAATGAAGAAACGGAATCCGAGTACGGCCGTCAGATCTGGTTTTTCGAGGCCAATGGGACCGACCCGATCGGCCGATTCCATCGGCTGTATGGAGCCCTCGATTTCTCCGTAGAGTACGGTTTGATGGTTCCCGTGCGGGCCATGTTGATGCGCGACCCACATTATCGGCAACGATTCCTGCAGTCGATAGTCAAGTCACCGGGACGGCAGATCTGGAATGCTTTGACGACCCGTCTGTGGGTTCGCTTGACGCTGGCTTCGGTATTCATCCTATCGGCCATCTGGTTGCTCAGCCTGGCCGCGTGGCTGATGAATTAGGGGGAAGGCTGGAGGGGTGCGGCCTCATCTCCGCGTCGCGGCATGTTCCGAACCGCATGGGCGCAGCCATCCGCCTGGCGGAGCGCGCCCAGCAGCGCCGTGCGCCCTGCGCCGCGCCGATTCTCTCCCCCAAATCGTTCCAATTATCGGGTTTTTGCGGCGAAGTACTCGCATGCTGTCGGCCAGAGGAGCGGGTGTGGTGTACAGTCCCGTCTGGTGCTGGGCAGGCGGTTGGGGCGGCCCCGCCGACTCTCGATGCCAGCCGCGCGCAGTTGGAGGCGTAATGGGGCCGCGCGTCCTGACAGATCGGTTTGGGATCAAGTATCCTATAGATTGCTTGTCGCAGCCCGCGGACCGGCCCGCTCAATCGCGCTAGCGTTTTTTCCCTGGTGCCTTCGTTTCTTGACTCTTGTCGACACCGACACACGTCCTTCATCACGAGCCAAATTGCATGTCTGAGACGCCTGCGATCCAAGTCACGGGATTGGAAAAAGAGTACCGTGACGGAGTGCTGTTCAAGAAACGTTTCCAGGCATTGCGGGGGATTGATTTGGAGGTGCCGCGGGGCGAGGTCTTTGGGCTGTTGGGTCCGAACGGTGCGGGCAAGACAACCCTGATCAAAATCTTGTTGGGAATTGTTCGACGCACCGGCGGCGACGCTTGGTTGCTGGGATTGCCTGCCGGTTCGAAATTGGCGCGGCGTCGGATCGGGTACCTGCCTGAAAACCTGACGTTTCCCTCCCATCACACGGCCTTGAGCGCATTGCGTTTGTATGGCCGGTTGAGTTTCGTTCCCGAGGAGACGATCCGCCGGCGATCGGACGAGTTGATAGAGCTGGTAGGATTGAAGGGGCGGGAAAGAGAGCATGTGCGACGGTATAGCAAAGGGATGCGACAACGGTTGGGGCTGGCCCAAGCCCTGTTGCATGACCCCGAATTGCTGATCATGGACGAACCGACCGATGGACTCGACCCGCTGGGTAGATCCCAGATTCGGCAGTTGATTCACCTGCTGAAGGATCAAGGCAAGACCATCTTCTTGAACAGCCACATTCTGCAGGAGGTCGAATTGGTGTGTGATCGCGTGGCCATTCTGGTGGGAGGCGAGGTCCGCGGTGTGGGCACGCCGATGGAGTTGATGGAGCAATTCCATGCAAAATCGCGGACGCGAGTGCGGGCCGAAGTATCCGGTGACGAAGCGGCGGTCGGACGAGTGGCATCGCAATTCGATGGAGCCGTCGGCCGATTGCCCGACGGCCGGTATGAAGTCAAGGTTACCGCGGAAACCCAAGCTGACGTGGACTGCCTGGTCGACACCATTCGGCAGGGCGGGCTCAGCCTGCACGCGCTGGAACGCTCGCGGATGACACTGGAAGAGGTATTCCTCACCGCCGTCGCACAGCCCAGCGATACGTCGTCATCGGTCGTGGAAGCGACCGTGGTAGCCGAGCCCCTAGAGGAAACTGTATGAAGCCGTACCTGGGAATACTGATCGATTCGTTTTGGGAAGCCGTCGGCAATAAGGTCCTGTGGGCGCAGTTGTTCGGTTGGACCTTTATCCTGGCCTCCCTGGCTCCCTTCGGCTATGTGTCGGAGAGAAGTTTTGAGTTGAGCAGCGTGGACATTGCCAATCGCGACCGATTGGTGGAAAAGCTGGGGAAGGCAATCCAGGGGCGAGGTCCGGAGAGCATCCAACGGATCGCTTCCTTTCTCGAACCGGAATTCGCTGGCCGGATTCTCAAGTACGAAAAGACGAAGGACGATCCCGACTTGGCGCGGCGCAACCGCCTTCGCGAGAGCGAGCTGGCCAAGGGTTTGAACGCGGCTGTGACCGCACCCGATCTGTACACTCCCGAGGCGTTTCCCACGGCGCATCGACGCCAGCGATTGGAGCCGCTGATCGCCATCCCGGCTGACAAACGCAGCCGGGCGGACGTCGAGGAATTGAACCGGCAGTTGCTGCAATTGGCGTTTCCGACCGAACTGAATCGGCCCCGCGGAGAACAATTGTGGATCGGCTATGCCGGTTTCAAGCTGGGCGAACCGCTGCCTATCACGCGGCGGCAGATCGACCAGTTCGTCCAGCCTATTGTGCTGCAGGTAATCATCAAGTTCGGCCTGGCGATTCTGGCGGTTTTCATTGCCATTATCGTTACCAGCCCGATGATTCCCGAAACGTTCCGCTCCGGTTCGCTGCACCTGCTGTTGAGCAAGCCGATCTCGCGGGTGTGGTTGTTTTTGACCAAGTTTTTTGGCGGCACCATTTTCGTCCTGGTGACCATCACGTACGTCATGCTGGGGTTGTACGCCATCGCCGGATTGCGTTTCGGGATCTGGAACGACGGTTTGCTCTACTGCATCCCCGTGTTGCTGTTTGTGTTCGTCATTTTCTATAGCATTTCTGCGCTGGTCGGCATGGCCTGGGGCAATGCGATCGTCAGCGTGGTGGCTTGCGGGCTGTTCTGGTTCACTTGTCTGGTGCTGGGGATCGTGCATGACAGCATGCAGCCCCACGTCGAATTGCTGCCGCGCATCGCGCGCATCGAACCGATCGGCGAACAACCGGTCGTGGTGAATGAGAGAGGGGAGTTCAATGTCTGGAACGACGAATTCCAGGTGTGGCGTCCGGCCGCAAATCTGGAGGGGAACGGCCAGGTGCGGACGTTCGGGCCGATCTATTTGCCGGATCGCCAACAGATACTGGTCAAATCGTTCATCCGAGTCCCGTTCGGCGGACTGGTCGCTCGATCTCGCAAGTTAGCGGTTATCGATCTCCGCGCGGAGGATGGTAGCACGACGGCGGATGAGGCATCCATCACCCCGGTCGCCGAACGGGCGCACCGGGGACCAGAAGAACCGCAGGCCCAGGCGGACAGTGCTGCCGAGCGGGCGATACCGGGTTTGCCGGAACCGCCGACCGATTCCCACCAGCCCCATTCGTTGGAAGAGGCTCGCGAGCAACCGCTGTGGAGCGTCGATCTCGGTCCGGAGTTGCCGCAGCAGATGTTCGACCTGCTGGACGTGGGGGGCGATGTGATTGCCGTGTGCCGCGGGGGAATCTTTCGGCTCAATATGGAATTGCTCGATGCAGCGCAGGCCACCGAACAGCAGTTGTTTGGGATCCGGTTGCCCTGGGTCAACAAGACCGCATTCGAGAATATCGCCCCGCCCGACTACTTCCCCAGCGAGAACACCTCAGCCGCTCCCCTGCACGACGGATCGGGCATTGTGGTGTACAGTTCCGGCAACATCGACATCCTGCGCAAATCGGGTCCCGATAGCAAGTTGGTGCTGGAGAAGTCGACGCACCTGGAGGGTGAAGGGACTGAAATCGCACTGGTTCACAGCAATCGATCGTACACCGTGGTGGCCCGCAAGGAGATGCCGATCGCCGTACTGGACGCCGATCTGAATCTGATGCATGAAATTGAGCTAGAAAACGGAGTGGATGTCAAACAACTGAGTTACATTCCCGGCGGTGAGGAGTTCGCGGTGGTCACACATGCCGGCAAGCTTCTGCGGCTCGACCCCCGCGCCGGGACGTTGACGCCTATCCCAGTTGGTGATCGGCGGTTTCAGGTGACTTGTGTCCGCTGGCTGGATGCTCATCGGGCATACATCGGCGTGCGCCCCGACCGGGTGTATCAAGTTGATACGGCAACCAATCGGATTCTGGCCAGCTACGAACCGGTACCCCGCTTGATCGACCGCATTTATCGTTGGGGGGTGTCGCCGATCTACGCTGCCATGCCCAAACCGGCGGCGCTGGACAATGTCATGATGTGGCTGCTGACCGACAGCAACACGGTATCGCTGGGGATCAATGATTTGCAACAAGCCCAGCAGGAGCTCGATGTGTGGGAACCACTGGTGTCGAACACCCTGTTCGTTGCCTTGATCCTCGGGTTTTCCAGTTGGTATGTGGCTCGCAAAGAGTTTTGATGCACTCGTCTCCCCTGAGATCTCGATCGACGATGAAGCAGCCAACATCCATTTCGAGCGGCTCAGTGAGAGGTAGCGCCTCGCCGCCACTGCGGCGCCCCAGGTGTTCCTCTGCGAGGGGTGCCGCGATGGTCGTGATCATCCTGCTGGGCGGTGGTCTTCCCCAGGCGGCACGCGGCGATGACGCCGTGCCCACGCGAGCTCCCTCCCAGGAACCCCGGGTGGCCGATGCCATCCTTGGACTGGACGCCGACGATTTCGCCATGCGACGGACTGCCTTCCTCGAATTGTGGCAGATGGGCGAAGCAGCGCTACCGGCCGTGCGGGCGGCCAGGAACTCACCACGCGTCCAGATTGCACAGGCGGCTGCCACGTTGGAACAGTTGTTGTTGATGGGAGTGCGCGCCGATGATCGCTATGCGGCCGCGCTGGGTCATTTGTTGGAACCAACTCCGGCAAAGATCGTTGAATTGTGTCACCACGGATTGTGGGATTTGGCGGCTCAACTGCTGGACAGCCGCCCCGATATCGCCGAAGAACTGTACAGTGACAATCAATTGCAACTCCTGAACCAGATAGCCGAGGAGGCCCTTCGCCAGGGAAATGCGACACTCGCCTGGCCCCTCGTGCGTGTCGTTACTCGACCCGGGGACGATGATTATGACGGCAGCGATCTGAGTGTCTGGCTGGCGCAAAAACTCGATCTGGCCCTGTCACCGGGACGGGAGGCGGATCCAGAGGTCCAGGCCCTGCGCCGTCTGTATGCTGGCCATGCCTCGGCTGTGTTGCAAATGCCTGCATCCGACGATTTGAAGCGAAAGGTGATCACCCGCTACGGTCAGTGGCAAGCCCTGCGCCGCCCGTCGATGCGCGACGTATTGTTGGGCAGTGGAGCCGGGCCGGACCGCGCGGCGGCCGAAGCGGTGTTGTTGGAGATGGCTGGGGAAATTACCGCTGCCGATGCTATCTGGGAACGATTGCTGGGGCCAGCCGCCGGGGCAGGGGAG
>RFIQ01000418.1 GCA_003695565.1 Planctomycetota bacterium
CTCCTGGGGTGTCCCCATATCTTTCCAGTGCCCGAGGGAGTGGGGGGCAGGTTCTCGGTCCTGTCGGCCGTTGGGCTGGTTCCGGCCGCGTTGATGGGCTTGAACATCATGCGGCTGCTCGAGGGTGCCCGGGCTATGAATGAGCACTTCCGTACCGCCCGCGTGGCCGAGAATGTCGTCTTGCAGTACACCGCAGTCAATCATCTGCTGGAACTCCGTCGCGGTGCCACCATCCGTTGCTTGAGCGTATGGAGCAAGGCACTGGAGGCGGCGGGCCTGTGGTACGACCAGTTGCTGGCCGAGAGTCTAGGCAAGGAGGAAAAAGGGGCGACGCCCCTGACCACGGTGAATACCCGCGACCTGCACTCGCGGCATCAGCAGCACCAGCAAGGGCGACGCGACAAGGTATTCAACAACGTGATCGTCGAGAATTATCGCTTCGATCCGCTGCCCATCGGTCGCCGCGAGCAAGATCCCGATCAGCTCAATGATATTGCCGACAAGACACTGCCGGAGATCATGGCGGCGGCCATCGAGGGGACCAACCAGGCCTTGCACGAGGATGGTCGCCCCACGACGAATTTGTGGATGCCCCGCATCGACGAATTCTTTATGGGGCAGTATTTTCAAATGCTGATGCTGGCAACGGTGGTCGAGGGCCGGTTGTTGGGAATCAATCCCTACGGTCAGCCGGGAGTCGAAGCATACAAACGCAATATGAACCGGATTCTCGGTCGGTAGCGCATCGGCAGGGTGCTGGCGGGTGATGCCCGGAGGCGATTTCGCCTGGGGTATCCCGGTTCAGTCGCTGCGACGCCCCCTGCGTTGATCCCGTGGCAACAACTATTGGGCCAGCGGACACGTTCGCCCCATCGATGCCACCGGGGGGCGGGATCCGGAGAATCGGTCTACCGCAGACGATAAACGATAGGAGGTAGGGTGGAATGGCGGTGCAAATCACCTGGCACGGACATGCGACCTGGTTGATCGAGCACGATGGTCATCGCGTACTGATCGATCCGTTTTTCAACGAGAACCCGGCGGCAATCGTCAAAGCCAAAGAGGTGCGCGCCGACACGATTCTGGTGACGCATGGACATTTTGATCATATCGCCGACGCGGCGTCGATCGCTCAGCAATCGGAGGCGACGGTCGTGGCGAATTTCGAAATCGCCACCTGGCTGTCCAACGAGCACGGCGTCAAATCGACCGTGGGAATGAACCTGGGCGGTTGGACGACGCTGCCATTTGGTCGGGTGCAAATGACCATCGCCTTCCATTCCAGCCAGTTGCCTGATGGAGCTTACGGCGGCAACCCGGGAGGGTATCTGATCGAGATTGGCGGGAAACGACTGTATGTTGCCGGTGATACCGCGTTGTTCAGCGACATGCAATTGTACGGGCGAACTGAATTGGACGCGGCCATTTTGCCCATCGGCGACCTGTTCACCATGGGGCCCGTCGATAGTCTGCACGCCATCTACTGGTTGCGGCCCCGCGTGGTGTTCCCCTCGCATTACAACACCTGGCCGCCGATTGCCCAGGATGTCGAGAGCTGGGCCGACGCGGTTCGGCAGCAGGGAGTCGCCGAACCACGCGTGCCGGAAGTCGGCGTCGCAATCGAGCTGGAGTGATGAGCGAGACGCAGCCAGATCTGTTTCCTGACGAGGAAGAACCCGGCGGGGCCTTCGTGACCGTCGCGCGCGTGGGCGAGATTCCCGAGGGACGCGGCCGAGCGTATCCGGTGGGCAAGCGGATGATTGCCGTGTTTTGCGTCGAAGGGCGGTACTACGCCATCGATGACTTCTGTCCGCACCAGGGCGCTTCGCTGGCCGAAGGCTATTTGGACGGATGCATCGTCGCTTGTCCTCTCCATCACTGGCGATTCTCGATCGAAGACGGTACGTGGATGGACAACACGCGGATCAAGATCGACGCATATCCAGTCCGCGTCGTCGGCGACCGGATCCAGGTGCGCATCCCCCCGGAGGAATGAACCGGGCTAGGCGGCCGGATGGGAGAAGATCCATTCAACGCGCGTGCCGGGTGCAACGCTACCCGGCGTGCGGGGTGATCAGATTTTTGCACCTGATCCTTTGGTCAAGGCCATGAAGGCCGATTCGAGATTGGTTTCCTTTTCGACGAATCGCCGGAGAGAATACCCTGCGTGGATCAAATCGGAGGCTAGGGCCGAGTAGTTGTCGATGCCGTCCTTGAGCGTCACTTCCAGCCAGTGCTGACGAGGCTCCACGTTGGCGACCAGGTTGTGATCGGCCAGGTAGGTGCTGGCGCCGGCCAGTTGCTCGCCCCCGTCCACTTCGATCTCCAATACCGTGTGAGGGCGGACCGACTGGATCAATTCCGTAATCGATCCGTTGAACCCCATCTCGCCCCGGTTGATGATGCCGACTTTGTTACAGATGTCCGCCAGTTCTGGCAGAATGTGGCTGCTGACGATAATCGTCTTGCCCATCTGTCCGAGCTTGCGCAACAAGTTGCGCATTTCGATGCGGGCCCGAGGGTCCAAGCCGCTGAGCGGTTCGTCCAGCAATAGGACTTGGGGATCGTGCAGCAGGACCCGAGCCAAACCCAGCCGTTGGGTTTGCCCGCGGGATAGCGTGTTGGCATAGGCGTCGCGTTTGAAATCCAAGTCGACCACATCGAGCATTTCATCGCACCGGGCGCGCCGCTGATTGGCGGGGATGCGATAGGCGGCCGCAAAAAACTCCAGGTACTCGATGACGGTCATATCGTCGTACACCCCGAAGAAATCGGGCATGTAACCGACCAATCGACGGATTTCCTTGGGCGCCGTGTAAATCGAGTGGCCGCACACATAGGCTTCGCCGTAGGTAGGAGAAAGCAGGGTGGCGATGATCCGCATGGTCGTCGTCTTCCCCGCTCCGTTCGGTCCGATAAAGCCGAACAGATCGCCTTCCTCCAGTTGCAAACTGATGCCCCGAATGGCGAACATGTCGCCATATTTCTTGGTTAAATTGGTGGTGGTAATCACGCGTGCATTTGCCTTGGACGAGCAGTGGAAGGGGGGACCTAGCGCCGTCCCGATTTCGATGCAGGTTGCGCTACGGGAATCACCAATCGGCAGTAGACGCGATCCAGTTCCTGGATGGCCTCCAGCGACGGTCGATCCCGGCTCTCTACCTGCAGTTTTACCTCGGGGCGATCGAGTTGCCCAACCAGAATGGCGCGGTCGGTGCTTAACAAATTGCTGAAGTCGAGCTGCATTTCATACCGGTGCTGCAGCGAGGTGTAATTCGTGCCGGACGCGGCCTGGTGGAACATCATCAGCTCGATCAACCGGTCGATCGAGTCGCGATCGGATGGGTCCCAACGGACCGCCAACTCGGACTGTTCAAAACTGCGGCGGTCATTCAGTTTGCGGGAAATGTCCTTGGGGATGTTGTCCAGGCCGATGCTCAGGCTTCCGCCAGCCGGTATGCGGCTGTTCAAGCGATAGAACCAGTTGTGGTAGAACAGCACTGCATCGCGGATGTCGCAATCGAATGGGTTGACCAGGGTCCCGGAAACCTGATCGACGCCGGCCAGTTCCTGCAGTTCGCTGTGACCGGCCAATTCGGTGTGTCCGATCCAGGTGCCGGCCATGGACTTGGTTCCCGCCGCCGATATGCCGGCCCGTTGGATGCTGGAACGCGCTCCGGAAAGGCGGATGGAGTAGGGGGGCATGCCATGCTCGGTGGTTAGGCTGGAATCGAGCCCTCCCAGGCCCGTTCCCGGCAAACCTTGCCAATCCAGCCGCACGGGAGTGCCGTGGCGGTGAACGGCAGAAGCATCGACCAGATGCGCGCGGCCCGAGTAGACGTGCGACCAGATGCGACCATCGGTCCGGCCGCTGGTGGCGTCCACATCCACGATCTGTACGGTGTTGATCCGCAGCTCATCAGGCCGGATCTGACGGTACAAAGCGGTCAATCCCAGCGAGGTGCCCACCAGCAATGCGCCGGAAAAATACCAACTGAAATCGGGACGACGCAACCACCGCACCGACAAGTAATAATCCAGCGGTCCGATGGCAACCAGTACCAGTAACAGGATCAAGGTCACCTGTCCAAAGGTCACCACGCGCACGCCGGCGAACTGGTCCAGGCTGGCCCGCAGTTGCCCCACCAGGTCACTGTATCCCAGATAGTTGCTGGTTCCCGCCGCGGTGGCGTCGGTTTGTCCAGGGTTGGATTCCAGATCGAGGTAGGGATCCGCCAGCAATTTCCATAGCAGTTTTCGGTCCTTCCAGCGGGCGATGGCCCCGCGCCCCAAGTCCGACGCGATGAATTGCACGGTACCGTGGCCATGGGCGAAGCGGATCCACCAGGGAGTGGGGCGGGACAAGTGGTTCACCAGCGTCATCTCGACTTTGCCTCGCGGCTGAGCCAGGACCACGGCCGGGAAACTCTCCAACGGCTGGTCGGTGGAAACGAGGGATTCCAGCAATCCGGGCGCACGGATTTCTCCAGTGGCAATCGGTTGACCGGGAATCAGGCTGCGGAGCACAGCGTAATGGGGATTGGAGTTCAGGTCGTCGATCTGCTCACCCATGCTGGCGATGCAGCTCCCGCCACGGCGGATGTAGTCGTCGATGGCCCTCCATTGCTGGGGGGAGATTTCTCGAAGCAAATCGGTGTCGCGAATCGACAATACCAGACAATCGCAAGCGGCGTATCCCCGCCACGACGTGGGCAATTGTTCCACCCGGTCCAGCGTCACCGTGGTGAAGGTGGTGGTGCCGCTGGACGTATTGCTGCGCACCAACTCCTCCAAGCCCATGGAATCGCCGATGGCTGCCACCAAGGGCTGGTCGGCCGGCAGCCACTGCACGGCTTGCGCGTCAACCTCCTGGGATGCCAGGATCTTTCCCTCCTCACTCAGGAAGCGACCGGTGACGGTACCACCGGCACGGCCGATGCGGATAACGGCTCGATCGGATGAGGCGCCCTGGCCCGTCCGCGACACTTCCACCTCGTAGATGACCACCACGCCGTCGCCATCGACGCATTCCAGTTCGACCACAGCGATTTCGTTCTGCAAGGGAGAAGGCAGGCGCCATCGGACTGGGCAGAAATGCCCCACCTTGGCATATCCACCCAATCCTACATCGATGTGTGGAACGCCCTCGGCGATCGGCTGGTCGGCTGGCCTCTGGGCAGGTTCCTGCGCAAGGACTTGCGGACATGCAGCGCTTGCCGCATGCAGCATTGCCGTTACCAGCAGCCCCAAGCGGGACAGAGTTGTCGGGTCGATGCGCACTCGGAGCTCCATGAGAAACGATCAGGGCAGCCGCTTGACTCGCAGGTTCCGGAAAAAGACTTTACTCTGCGGGTCGTGGGCTTGCAGCGCAAAAGTACCTTCCCCCAAACGCCGTTCAAAATCGCCGGAAAACGGTTCCTTCCCTTCCGGCTCGGTGTAATCGACCACCGTCTGGCCATTGATGATGAGCTGGATGCGACGTCCCTGAACAATGATCTCTTGCGTGTACCACTCGTTGTCTTTGCAGGGCGGGTCGGAAACGTTCACGACGCCGTACAGGGAACCCGATTTCTTAGGGTCGGTATGGGACACGTTTACCTGGCATTCGTAACCGTACTTGGGCCATCCGCTATCCTGGTAGCGAGTGTGGAAATAGATTCCCGAATTACTGCCCGGCGTCGTCATCACTTCGGCTTTGAAGTGGAAGTTTTTGAAAGGCTTGTCGGTCATGTAGAACAAATGAGACCGGGGACCGTGGCAGACGATCGCACCGTCTTCGACGCTCCAACTATCTTTGTTCTCGCTGGCCTTCCATCCGTTCAGCGTCTTTCCGTCGAACATCTGGATCCATCTGTCGCCTTCATCGGCTGGAGCGATGTTCACCATGACCACTAGAGCCGCGATCGATGTCGCAGCCATCAAGTTCTTGTAAGCACGCATGCAGTTGTCTCCCGGGAATGTTGTTGTGGGTCGGAACCAACAAAAAAGGCCAAGCGTCTCGCCGAAGCAAGAGGCTTGACCCAGGATATTCTACTCGACTCTCCTCCAGCGCGGGTCCGATCGGCGAACCGGGCTGCCGCGCGGACCGGTTCGCTATTGTCCGTCCGGCTTACCCTTCGTGTCGCCGCCGGGCAACAAGCCGGCCTTCATGCGATCAGCGAATGTCTTGTATTTTTCGGAGCCACTTTCCTTCTTCTCGACTTCCTTGAAGATCTTCGTCAACTGTTCCGCGTACTTCTCCGGGTCCTTCTTGAACTCGGCAAGGGGGAATTCGGCTTCTTCCAACGCTTCATGCAGGGCCTTGCCGTAGGGATTGCGGACCTTCTTCTTGTTCTCGCGGTCCACATGGCAAACGTTGCATTTCGCCTCAGCGACCAGGGCCTTGAACTCCTCGCTCGCATCGTCGCCAGCATACAGTTTCTTGAAATGGTCATTCAACTGCTTGATGGCCCACGCGGGCGAGGAAGCAGAACTAGCGATGCCAGCTACAACGATCAAAATCAGTAGTCTCTTCATGCAATACGTCTCTCCAAAGGGAACGGTTGACAGGTTTCTGAACATTTCTTGTCCATCACCACGCTGAGGGGGACGGATGCCGCCCAGGCCACACCTGTTGGGTACCGAAGCAGCATTGGGTTCGACCTGGCGGTCGAAGCGGCAAGGAGGGAAGGGCCTGCCGGGGCGGGACGTGGTTTGCCGTGTAGGGCGGCCCGATCGATCCCGCAGCGGTCGGAGCGTGCGCCCCAGCCCGGGCCTTCTCCAAACACGACACCGCACTCCAGTTTGTACGCTAATGGGTGGAAAATCAAGGGAGTGATTTGCGGTTTACGGTGGCAAGATGTCGCGGAAACCAGCGTTTCTAGCGTCCGGCGCCACAGCGAAATCGGCTGGCTCAGCGCGAGACAGTTCCAATCCGTCACTCAAGGGAGTTTGCCAGGGTACGGACCTCAGGTAGTCTTCATCGGAAAACCAGCCCTCGTTGGCTCCTTCCTTGAAGTCAAAAACAAAGATTTCCGCCCCGTATTGGTCCTGCAGGTTACACAGGCTCCGAATGGAGGCATCGTAGTAGTTTTCGCGTCCTTCCAGACGGATCCAGTCGATCGGACCGAGCAGGTTGGTCGGGGAGATGCCCCGCAAGGCTACGTGGGTTCGCCCTCCGGTCGATGCAAAGATGGTGCGCCCGGCCACGCGATGCAGGGCCAATGAGGGCGCGGTCACCCCGCCGAAGTCCATCAAGAAGTTGGGTTCCCGCGAGACGATCGTCGATTGCTGGCATAGCACTTGGATGGCAGCGGTTGGATCGATCTGGGAAGGGGAAGATGAAGATTCAGAGAGCAGGCGTTGACGCACGGCGAGCAGCGGGCCCGCGGTTGCCACCAAGCATTCGCGCACGTTGAATTCAGCGGCGTCTCGTGGATTCCCACTCGAACTCCACGCCACGACCTGGCATTCCCCGCGAACGATGGAGCGTTCCAGGATGACACGTGTGGTTCCATACGGGGGCGCCGGCAGGACGTTGCGCGCCGCACTAGGCAGGGAGGAGACGACGGTCGGCATTCGTTCGGCTGAAGGCCGCACGCGTGGCACGGCGGTGATGGTACAGTGGCGAAAGCTGGCCTGGGCCGGGCCTGCCAGGTGCAGAAAGACCGGCGCGGGACGCGGGGCGGTATCGACGCCGAAGTCGATGAGGACTTGCAAATTTTCGAACTGAATCTGCCCTCCGTTGATTTCCACCGCGCGGGCCGCCGCCGTGCGTTGCCACACCTCGGCGCCAACCTGCAGGGTAGGGCGGGGCTGGCCTTCGCCGCGGAGAATGATGGTTCGATTGCTGGGTAGGGTGACCGGCGTGGTCATCGCCGCATCCTGGCGGAGAATGATTTCTCGCACCTCCGTGTTTTCCACCGCGGTCCGCATGGCCTGGTCGAACGTTGGGGCCCAACGAGCCTCCGCAGCGTCTGCTTGCCGCGGCGCAACCACGACGGCTTGCAACGCGGCCGGGCGTTCAGGCAGAGTGAGCGCGTCACGGGCCCCCGGTGTCGGCCTGGCCGAGGCTCCGCGATCCGGTGAGACGGCCGGCGTGTCGGCCGCAGGCCGCCGCGCCGTGGCGGCCGGTGGAGCTTCAAAATTGAGTGGCGGCAGGCTGAAACGGCTGGAAACGTCCTGAACCTGCAACCACAGGGCACTGCCCAACAAAAATGCGAGGGCAAACACCCACGGCAGATTGGTCTCCAGCAACGATCGTTGCGCCACCGTGGGGGCCATCAGGATCGTGCCCGGCGTCTGGCTGCGGGGCAGGTTTTCGACCTCCGCCAGAAGCATCAGGTCGTTGACCAGGTCCACCGGTTTCTGGTAACGGTCGCTCGGTTGTTTGGCCATCAGTTTCATCATGATGGCATACAGTTGGTCGCTGATATCATCTCGCCAGGCGCGTGGATCGGGTGGCGGCAGGCTGCCATGATTCAGCAGTTTTTGCAGGGCTGTGCCTTCGGGAAAGGGCGGGTTGCCCGTCAGCATATAGAACAGAGTGCAGCCCAATGAATACAAATCGCTGCGCACATCGGCGTCGCGCGGGTTGCGGGCTTGTTCCGGCGAAATGTAATCGAAGGTTCCCAACGTGATGCCGCTGGCCGTCTCGTCGGCCGTGGAGCGATCCACCGCCGTGTGGCGGGCCAGGCCCATGTCTACGACTTTGGCCACGCCGTTGGCAGTAATCAGAATGTTCGATGGCTTGATGTCGCGATGGACCACTCCGCGCTGGTGCGCATGTTCCAGCGCCTCGGCGACCTGCCGCGTATAGTACACGGCATCGTCGATGCTCAGCGGCCCGTGCATGGCCACCAGATCCCGAAGGTTCACGCCGTCGATGAATTCGAAGACGATGTAGTTCCATTGATCGGCCTGGCCGACGTAATAGACGCGGGCGATGTTGGGATGGTCCAGCTTGGCAGCCGCCTGGGCTTCCAACCGGAAACGACGCAAGGTTTCGGCGTCCCGTCGAGCGGCTGGCACCACTTTGATCGCCACGATGCGGTCCAAGCGTTCGTCGCGGCCCCGAAACACGGCTCCCATCCCCCCGCCGCCAATCATTTGCTCGACGATGAAGTGGTCGAGCCGCCGTCCCTCCAGCAGCGATGCCAATCGCGCCAGGGGCATCGATTGGTAAAACTCTCCGACGGAAGCGGCGGGACGATTGCTGATGATCGTGCGTTCGTTTTCTGCCACCTCGTCCTCGACCTCCGGCGCCGAAGGTTCCGGTCCGGTGTACGCCACGGTCGGTGCCTGATAGCCGTCCGGGTCACCCGACGAGGGGACGACGGTCGCGTCCTCGCGGGACTCGGAATCAGGTTGGTTGGCCACGCGTTTCATGACGACACTTCGGGTCCGGGTGCGATGAGAATGGACTCCAGCGAGGCCAGGGTTTCGGGCGTGAGGCGGGCCGGTCGATAGGGAGCCAGCCCCGCGTGCCGAAACCGGTTCTCCGCCCAGGGGAAAAGGAGCGCGGAAGAAGGGGCAGGGTGGCGGCCAACATGCCGCATCCCTTCCGTTTAGGATAGATGGGTTTCCCTCGGACGTCAAACTTTGGTTCGGCGAGGTGTCCTCTCATAACTGGTCTTGCGGAAGGTCATCGCTTACCCTGGACCGGGTTCACGCCGAAACCTTCCCCCATGCCTGGCCTGAGTTTACTGGCCTGGTCGCTGTGTTGTTCCTCTCCATCGATGAGGTGCCGAAAGATGCATGTTCGTCCTGTTTTCCTCGCCGGTCTTTGGGCCCTGTTCCTCGCGACGGTCCCCGCAAGTTCATTCGCTACCGAACCACCCCAACGGGGCATCGAGAATGAGCCGGAAGCGACGGACCAGTCTGGGGGGCGTCCCGAAAACCTCGCGAGCGAGGCGGATGAGCCTGTGCGATCCGCCAGCGACCGGCGGGCAGGCGCGGCACGCCCAGACATCGTCCTGATCGTGGCGGACGATCTGGGGTGGGGCGATCTGTCCTGCTACGGCGCCGAGGACATTCGCAGCCCCAATTTGGATCGACTGGCAGAGCAGGGGCAGCGATGGACCCACTTCTATGCCAACTGCTGCGTTTGCTCGCCGACACGCGCGTCCATCTTGACCGGATGCTATCCCGACCGGGTGGGCGTGCCGGGGGTGATTCGCACTCATGCTGAGAACAGTTGGGGCAAGTTGACTCCGGGGGTGCCGACCTTACCTGGACTGCTGTCGGACGCCGGGTACCAGACCGCGGCAGTGGGCAAATGGCACCTGGGCCTGGAAGCGGGTGACCATCCGCTCGATCGCGGGTTCGATTTCTTCCAAGGGTTCCTGGGCGACATGATGGACGACTATTTCAATCACTTGCGCCATGGTAACAACTACATGCGGTATAATCGTCGGCAGATCAACCCGGCCGGACATGCCACCAGTCTGTTCGCCCAATGGGCTTGCAATGCCGTCAACCGGATGGCGGCAGAGGACAGACCTTATTTCCTGTACCTGGCCTTCAACGCGCCCCATACTCCCATCCAACCGCCGGCCCAAGCCCTGCAAGCGGTACAGCAGCGGTTGCCGGGATTGACGGCCAAACGCGCCCGCCTGGTGGCCTTGATCGAGGACTTAGACGCGGCCGTCGGCCGCGTGCTGAGTGCCATCTCGGCCACCAGGCGGGATACGATCGTGGTTTTCGTCAGCGACAATGGTGGTGATTTGAACGCGGGGGCGAACAACGGACCCCTGCGCCATGGCAAGGGCAGCAAGTACGAAGGCGGCCTGCGCGTTCCGGCAATTTTTCATTGGCCTGGCCACATCGCCGGCGGGCAGACATGCACAGCGGTTGGCGTCACGATGGATTTGTTGCCGACGCTGTGCTCGATTGCCGGAGCCGATTGCCCCGATTCCATCGACGGTATGCCGCTGAATCGATGGCTGGCTGACGCTCAAGCTGCTTCGCCGCCTCGGGAAATCTACTTCGTTCGTCGCGAAGGTGGCATGGCCTATTGCGGGCTGACCATCGAGGCGCTCCGCCACGGTGACTGGAAACTGGTGCACAATTTGCCGACACAACAGTTTGAGTTGTTCGATCTGGCAGCGGATCCGCTGGAGCAGCACGATAGGGCAGCCGCCGCGCCGCAACGGCTGCGGGAGCTCAAGTCGCTACTGATGCGGCACATCCAGGCTGGCGGTCGCGTGCCGTGGCAGCCATGACCCGACACAGGGCGGCTCCGCCATCGGCGACCTGGGCATCGATACCCAGGTCCCTGAGCTGGTCAAACGGCGTCGGTATCGGCTGGGGAGCGGTCGGACAGATAACCGAGCGCATCGAGCGCCTGGGAGGCAGCCGACGTCAGCAATTCCAGATCGCTGGACAGGGCGATGAATTGCATGCCGTCTTCGATGCGGCGGAGGACTTCCGCTGGCGACCGGGCATGGATGCCGGTGGGCGTACCCACTTCGCGGCCCACGTCGATGACGCGCTGAATCATTCCTGCATGCTGTTCCGCCGTGGGGAATTCACCACCGTGGTTCCGCATCTGAAACCGCAAATCATTGGGCCCGATGAAGACGGCATCGCAACCCGGTAGCGAGTAGATCTCGCGCGCGTTATCCACACCTCGCGGGCTCTCGGTTTGCAACACGACGAGGATTTCGTCGTCGGCCCGGCGATAATACTCGTCGGCAGAGCAGCCAAAATTCAGATGATGCATCCCGCCACCGGCACTCCGCGATCCCCGCGGCGGGTAATGAGCAGCGGTGATCGCCGCTTGGGCTTGTGCCACCGTGTCGACCATCGGTACGACGATGCCAAAGGCACCGGCATCGAGCACGCGTTTGATCCACATGGGCGACCCCGTTGGAATCCGCACCAAGGGCGCGCATCCGGCGTCGGCCACGGCGGCGAAGATCGTCGCTGCCTGATGGAGGTCGATCGGGTTGTGCTCCATGTCCAAAGTCAACCAATCGAATCCCATGCCCGCCAGGACCCGTGCGATGTGCAGATCCGGAACCGTCAACCACGTTCCGATCGTGGGCTGGCCCTGGGCCAATTTTCTTTTCACCAGATTGCGTCTCACGATTGAGTTCGCCTTTCCGTAGCCAGTCGATTCAGTATTTCGATGCCACGGCAAATCGTTTCATCGGGGGCCGCATACGAAATGCGGAAATGCGTGTCGCGCTGGCTGAAAATGTTACCGGGGATAATCAGCAAGTTATTCTCGATCGCCAATCGCACGAACTCCGACCCGCTAAATCCAGGGGGGGCTTGTGGAAACAAATAGAATGCACCGCCCGGTCGAGTGAACTGGAACGTGCCGCGCAGTCCTTCGATCAACAGGTCGCGTTTGCGTTGGTATTGCTGACGGTAGGTTTCGACCGGTGTCTGCAACGCGGCCAATCCGGCCCACTGGGCTGGTTGCGGAGCGCACACGAACGTGTACTGCTGCAGTTTGATCATGCTCTGGATGATCGACGCGGGGCCGTGGGCCCAGCCGATCCGCCACCCGGTCATGGCGTGGCTCTTGGAAAACCCGTCGATGACGATGGTCCGCGGGTTGAACTCCGCTGGGCTGGTCCAATCCTCGTCGTAGACAAAGCGGCTGTAGATTTCGTCGCTGAGCAACGCTATGTTCCGCGCGTCAGCCAACTCCGCGATGGCGCGAACTTCCTCGCGACTGGGGGTCACTCCCGTGGGGTTGCCGGGGCTGTTGAATAAGATCAACTTAGTGCGCGGAGAGATCGCTTCACGTACGCGGTCCACATCGATGCGAAAATCGGGATAGGTGTCGATCAGCACCGGGTGCCCGCCGGCCAGTTGGACCAGCGGAACGTACATCACGAAATAAGGATCGAACACGATGACTTCATCGCCCGGGTTGACCAGGCTGAGAATGGCCAACGTCAACCCGCCGCTGGTGCCGGAGGTAATGAAGACATCGCGGTCGGGATGGTCGTACTGCGAAGTAATCTGGTCACGCAAGGCGTCGCGCAGCGGCGCGATGCCCTGAGAAACGGTATAGCCGTTCCGCCCTTGTTCGATCGCTGCGATGCCCGCCGCCTTGACCGGCGATGGCACGTCGAAGTCCGGTTGACCGATGCTCAGGTTTACCGGATTGTTCAACTGGGCCGCCAGATCGAAGACTTTGCGAATACCGCTGCTGTCGAAAGCCAGGGTGCGTTGAGCAAGCCAGTCGTCGGGAGAAAAAGAAGACATGGGTGGTTCGTCGCGGGGGTTGGTGCACGGGAAAATGGATCAGACCCGTTCCTTTATCCCCGCCAACCCGCATTGCATCAATCCGCCTTGCGAAATGCCAAGGTTTCTATTGGGCCGCGCTGCGCGTGCCATGTGGCGAAGCCCCGATCCGCACGTCCCATGGCAAGGGGCGAGCGGCGGTCAAGAAACCTTGTTCGAACAACCGCGCCTTGAGCTTGCGAAAGGTCTCGAACGAATCGGGATAGACCCAGGCGGTCACCACGGTTTCCGCCGGGTCGCGCGTGGCCAACTCGATCTGCAATCGGCCCGCCGTTCCCAGTGCTTCCTCCAGGGTTTCAGCCGGCGCATCGGGCAGCGGTTCCAGTTCGAATCGATCCAGCTCTAAACCACCTGGAATCGGGACCATATGAAAATGCATCAAGAAGCCGCCGACCGGGCCGAGAGTGTCGGCGATCTCCCCCCGTGCCGCATGCCGCCCAGCCGCCAAGGGGGCCTGGCGACGGAGCATCTCGACCAGGCGCTCCCAGGGAATGAGCGTCACTCGGTTGCCTTTGATCTGCAAATGGACCTCGCGCGTGAATACCGTGCGGGCCATCGGCGTGGGGAGGTGCTCCAGCACGATCTTGGGACGCGGCCGCTCGTCGTCCACGCCGAGTTGCTCCAGCTTCTTGTTAAGCTCCGAGCGAAGTTCTTCGATCCGCTGCGCCTCGGCCACCCGCCGCTGTTGCTCTGCGCTGGCTGCGGCCAATCGTTCCTGAAGTGATTGACGAGCCAACTGGACGCGCTCCAGCAGCGCATCGCGCTCGGCTCGCCGGTACTCCGTTTCCAATTCGTACTCGACCATCGTTCGCTGGTGGCGGACCAAGGCCTCGGCCAACGCCTGAGCTTCGGCGCGCGGCGCGTCGAGATCGGAGGCGGCTTGGGTTTCCGCCGCTCGCCGACTGTACTCTTCGGCATCGATCTTGGTCTTGGTGCCGACCACAACGACCAGGATGATCAGGATACCTACCAGGTTGGCCGTCGTATCCAAGAATGCGTCTTGACCGATCCCGTCATCGGAGTCTCGGTTGCGTCTCATCGCACACTCCTCGATTGCGGTTGGGCGATCGGGGTTGGTGGGTCAGCCGCAGGCCCGCTGGGGACGCTGGCCGAGGGTTGGCGAGCAGTGATTTCCAAGCCTGCGCGGCGCATCAGCGCCTCGAGCACTCGGTACTGAGCCTCGGCCCCAGCCGCGACGTCGACTTCCAGCACCGGTTTCCAGTATCCCCCAGCCACGGCCATTCCCCAGCGGCGAACCATCTGGTCGACGGCCGTAGCCACTTGCATACCCCGTTGCTCGATCGGCAGGTTTGCCGGGATGGTCACCGCTCGGTCGAGGTTGCCGTCGTCGGGGATGACAATCCATCGGTCCGCAAAGCAGTGTATACGGATGGGGCGGACAACTGCGGTGTGGCCAGGTGGAATCTGCTTCCACGTCCAATCGCGAGGCACTCGATTGCCACCAGATCCCTCGGCCGACGAACCGCCGGTCGAGGCTCCACCATCAACCTGCACTCCCAGCGAAGGGGGTGACGAGCCGGGTGGAGTTTCTCCCGCACCCGGATCGGTTGGCCTCCGTATCATCCCCGGAGCAGCGGCCCCGGATCGAGTCCCCGGACTGCTCCCGCCAGGATAACCGCCTCCCGCC
>RFIQ01000419.1 GCA_003695565.1 Planctomycetota bacterium
AACGACGTCTCGTGGTCCTCGCTATCGTAGGGATACTTGGCCGCCAGATTCCGTAGCGCGGCTTCGCTTTGCACGGCCACAAAGTGTTCGTAGTCATCGACTTCGAAGACCGCTTCCGCCGTATCGACGACCTTCCACACCACCACGGCAGAAATCTCGATCGGATTCCCATCACGATCGTTCACCTTGGACGGCCGCCCGGCGGACCGCGTCTTGGGTTGGACGATTTTCCCAGCAGAGTCTTTCTGCTCTGCGGTTTCCGTTGAGCCGGTCTCGAAGTTGCGAACGCGCAGCGAGATCTTCTTCTTCGAATAGAACGGATTGACCCAATAGAAACCCGAATCGACGATGCTACCCTTGTAAACTCCGAACAAGAGCAGGACGCGAGCTTGATTGGGCGCGACGGCTTGGAAGCCGAACAAACTGATAAACGCGAAGGCCTCGATCAATGTCGCGCCGAGTACCAAGCCGAACGTTAGCGGCACGGGCTGCCGTTCGGCATGGCTGACGGCGTAGATGAACAAGGCGACGCCGATCGGAACCGCCAGGATCTCGACGACGAGCATGCCCCATCCCGACCGCGGTTTAATAACTTTCTCTTGGGTCATCGTTGCAATCCTCCGTTGGTAAAGCACAACATGCGACACGGATTCGAACCCCTCGACCGGCGATGTCGCTATCATATCACTGTGATATCACAATGCAATAGGCTCGATCGAGTTTCGTTCCGGGCGCTGAATCGGCGGAATTCTTTTTTGTGCACAGCGCTGGGCGGGGCGCACTGCCGAACTATGGGAGTTGGCCGAACCGCCGCGGAGGATTGTCGGCACCCCGCTGCATCAAAAACGCAAAAAAGATTTCTAACACCCGACTTTCAGTGCGCGTGCTGCATTACGCACGACGGCCTGGGTGCCAGGGACGTTCAGGCCGGTACGGTCAGCCGACGGACAATTCTTGGCGCTGGCGAACAAGCAGCAGGTCGTGCTGCTACACATTCCGACGCAGAAGCTACAGAGCGTGGCTGCCGACCTCGACGGGATCCAGGCGATTCACATGGCCCTCATGGCTTCCTGCATTGCCATCGGCGAGTTCGACTGAACCACTTGCGCCCGCGGACACTTTCTCGCCACTCATTCCACGGAGAAGCGGGACTGCAGCCATCCTGGTTACTCGGTCGGGCTATTCATGCGGGGAAGCCGACAGGTCGGAGGTTGCCCCTACGGCGTCAGACTCTTGCTGTCGTTCGGGAGTGAGGAACTTTCCATCGACTTTGCGGACTACTCGCAAGGTCGCTGTACCTTCGAACCAGCAAACGTGCTGGTCGGCAGTGTTGAAGGTGCAGTGAAACTCGGTACCGACGGGAGTGTTCAGAGGAATGGCAAAGCAGGCCAAGGATCCCGGCAACCCGTCGGCCGTCGCGTCCAGTAGGATTGGACGCAGTATATTTATGGTCCCCAGTTCATGGCCTGACAACAAACTGTAAGTTACTTTGTCACGAGGGTGGATCGCCACGTACAGGTTCGCCCCCAACCGTCCGGCCTGGGCATACACGAAGTAGAGCGGCAGTGGACGATGCGGTGCCTGCTGCGAATTCGGGGCCCGGCTGACAACATTAGCCGTCATCGTACCGAACCCCATCCAGGGCATCAGGATGTGGTCGCCGCCGGCGTGATCGACAATGGCAGCGAATTCCAGCTTGGCCTCGAAGCGATCGACATTCTTTCGGGCAGGTTCGTGCTGAAAAGCAACCAGGTCGACTTCGAACGCCCACGCCGTGAATGTGAGGGATGAGGAAGTGACCGGGGAATCGCCTGGAGACACGGCGGTGCTCGATTCGAGCGGACGAGTTTCGTGAAGCTCACCATCGATTGCTGCGTCTTCTTCGATCTCTCGGACCACAGTGTCCGGTTGCGCGGAGGATGCCCTGTCTGCCCCCAGTTCATCTGCGTGAGTCGTGGAAACCATGATGGCATAACTGCTCGCCACGAACCACGCCAAAGCAAAACGCAACCCAGCAATCGAATGCATGATTTGAATTCCTTTCTGGGGATAATCTGGGCGGGCACGAAGGTGCCCGGACATCCGCCGTGTGTTAGATTCCTGTAGGAACCTGGCGCGAACGGTACGGCAGAGTGCCACCACCATCCGTCTGCTCCTGGCCCAGAACAACGCATTGTCGGTCACGTCTCCGTGGCGGTTGACGCGGGCCCCCGACGGCCATAGTTGATACTGCCTCTAACTGATGTATATCCCCCGATTGCCCGTTGGATTCTGCCTGCTCGAGTCAAAAGAAGGAGTTTCAGCAGGATTTCAGCACAGGTGGCCCCAAAATGCCCTCTTCTCATTTCGATCCGTCGAGACGGCACAGGACGTCGAATCCCCAGCACTGAGCCAGTCCGTTTAGTCCGACCAGCTTGACGATCCGGAACGACTCAACGAACAAGAGGGCGGACCATCGGGCAAATCGGCCGGCGCTGCTGGGAGGCGGAGGCTGGTTGCGCGCGGCCCCAGTGGGCGGCTGGACCGGCGGCATTGCTACTTGGAATCGCCCGAATCGAGGACCGCCATGAAAGCTTTTTGGGGAATATCGACCGACCCGATGGACTTCATCCGCTTCTTGCCCTCGCGCTGTTTGGCCCACAACTTGCGTTTGCGGGTGATATCGCCGCCGTAGCACTTGGCCGTGACGTTCTTACGCAACGCGGGTTTCGTTTCCCGCGCGATAATTCGGGAACCGATGGCGGCCTGGACTGCCACTTCGAACATGTGGCGGTCGATCTCATCCTTGAGTTTCTTCACGACTGCTCGGCCCCGCCGCTCGGCGTCACGGCGATCGCAAATTACGCTGAGCGCATCGACCCGTTTTCCATTGACCAGGATATCGAGCCGCACCAGGTCCGCCGGCTCGTACCCCAACAATTCATAATCCATCGTGCCGTATCCCCGCGTGGCACTCTTCAGCTTATCGTGCAAATCGTAGATCACCTCCGCCAAAGGCAGGTCATAGGTGATCATGGCCCGCGTCGCGGACAGGTATTCGGTTCCCCGTTGGACACCGCGGCGGTCCTGACACAACTTCATCACCTGGCCGATGTATTCAGTGGGAACGACGAAATTGACGCGGACGATCGGTTGCCGAAACTCCTCGATATCACCTTGATCGGGTACGTCCTGGGGTTTGTGAATCTCCAGTGTCTCGCCCTTCTTGGTGACAACTTCGTAGGTCACGTTGGGAGCGGTTTGCACCAGATCAACGTCGCACTCGTCCTCCAGCCGTTGTTGAATGATCTCCATGTGCAGCAACCCCAGAAATCCGCAGCGAAATCCAAACCCCAGCGCATCGCTGGTTTCCGGAGTGAATTCGAAACTGGGGTCGTTGATACTGAGCTTCTCTAGCGCATCGCGCAGTTCGGAAAAATCCTGTCCGTCGCTGGGATACAGCCCGCAGTAGACCATGCGCTTCGGTTGCTGGTAGCCTGGGAGTGGGGGGGCCGCGCCGGGGCCAAAATCGACTACTGTATCGCCGATATGCACATCCTTCAGCGATTTAATGTTGCAGATCAAGTAACCGACCTCGCCGGCTCGCAGCATTTCGGTCGGTCGCCGCTTAGGAGAGAACTGCCCGAGTTCAATTACTTCGTAACTGGTACCAGCCCGAGAGAACTGGACCTTTTGACCGCGGCGCACCGTTCCCGCCATAACTCGCACATAGGTGATCGCCCCGCGGTACTCGTCGTAATGCGAATCGAACACCATGGCTTGCAATGGACCAGCGGGATCTCCTTGCGGCGGTGGAACCCGTTGGACGATGGCTTGCAGCAGCTCGTCGATTCCTATCCCCGCTTTGGCGCTGCATTTGATCACCTCGTCGGGATCGATGCCCAATACGTGGTGCATCTCCTCGATCACCTCATCGACGCGGGCGTATGTCAGATCGATCTTGTTGACTACTGGGATGATCTTCAAATCATGTTCAAGTGCCGCGTAGGCATTGGCCACCGTCTGGGCTTCCACACCTTGAAAAGCATCGACCAGCAGCAGCGCGCCTTCGCAACACGACAGGCTGCGCGAGACTTCATATTGAAAGTCGACGTGTCCAGGCGTGTCGATCAGATTCAATTCGAAACGCTGGCCATTCAATTCCGGCAGGAGCGTGACGGCCTTGGCCTTGATCGTAATGCCTCGCTCACGTTCCAATTCCATTTCATCGAGCAACTGTTCGCGCATCTCGCGCACCGTCACCGTCCCGGTCGCTTCCAGCAAGCGGTCGGCCAGCGTACTCTTGCCGTGATCGATATGAGCGATGATGCAAAAGTTGCGAATATTGGAAATCGGTATATCGAGTTCGCGTTTAGTCAGAGGTATGCTCCTGGTCGAATAATCATTGTGAACCTACTCTGCTCCGAGGCAGCCTCCACTTGTATGCGGGCCTGCAATCGCTGTCGGCTTGCCGCCGCGCCCCTGGGGACTTGCGATTGCGTCAGTCAGGGAGGGTGGCCCAGGCGGTACTTCCACTCACAGCCTACTCCAAAGGCGGACCGGACCGAGATCGCGGGCCTCAGGCCCGCCCATGAAACGCGCGCCGCGCGAATCCAGCCGCGCCGATGTACCCGGCAGAACCTCCCAGCACGGCGAACACGATTTTCGTTCCCTCCGCCACATTTGGGAATGTCCGTTGGCGAAATTCTTCAGTTACACGGTTCAGAAACCGCCGGCCGATCGGACAATCCGATCCCCCGAAATTCATCGCTCCCCCCAAGACCACCAGTCCAGGGTCGATGGCATGCACCGCTCCCACCACGCCGATGCCCAAGAAAAACGCGGTGTCATCGATAAGATCCGAGGCAAATTGGTCGCCATCCCGGGCGGCCAAATAGACGTCCTTGGCGGTCAACCGGCCCTGTTTATTAAGAACCTCGCGTAGGGAAGTGGTCTGCCCGGCTTCGACCGCCTCTCGTGCGCGGGCTGCCACAGCGCTGGCGCTGGCGTACGCTTCCAACTGACCGCGTCCCCCGCCCCATACGCACAGTCTGGCATCGGGGCGGCTATCGACGACAAAATGCCCACACTCGCTCCCAAAGCTGTTCGTCCCGTTGATTAGCAGGCCTTCGGCGATCAAACCTCCACCAACACCGGTCCCCAAAGTAAACATGGCTAGCGAATCGTGGTCGCGTCCCACGCCGACCCAGAATTCGCCGTATGCCGCCGCATTGGCATCATTGAGAAAGCTGATGGGCAAGCCCAACGCATCGCCCAGTGCATCGCGAATCGGGAAATAGTGCCAAGTCGGAAAATGGGACGGATCGAGCAGCATCCCGCGACGCAGACACATCGGCCCCGGCGTCCCCAACCCGGCCGCTGGGATATCTTGCGGTCGAGCCCCGACGCTGCGCGCCAATTCTCGGCAGGTGTCCGCGATGCGCTGGATTGCTTGTTGTGGCCCGTCCGGCGCGCGAGCGGGGATGCTGGTAAAGGCTAGTGTCCTGCCTAAGTCGTCGACCAAACCGATCTTGATATTGGTC
>RFIQ01000420.1 GCA_003695565.1 Planctomycetota bacterium
CCTTCCGGCCCCAACCAAAATCGCTCCTCGCCGCCAAAGATGTGAATATGTTCTTCCAGCTTCCCTTTGCGTTCTGCTTCCGGCAGCACTCCGGTGGCAATCACTGGGCGATTGATCCAGCCGAAACTGATCCCCGCGTCGCGGTCGACGGTGCTGGTCATGACTCGCCCCTGGTACGCCGGGGCGATGGCAACGGCAGCGGCTCCCCGCTCAAGAATCACGATTTCAGTATGATCTTGCAGGAAGGCGACGTCGTCCGCAAAACGACGCGCTGCATCGCCCGTTTCGTCGCTGCAAGCAATCGATCCGCGGCACATGAGCAACCCTCCTGCCGCTAGTACGCACACTGCAGGCCGCAACCATCTCATTTCCTAAACCTCTATGATGCCCGAGTATCGTCACCACAAATCACTGCAACCGAAACCGGCGGCAGATATTCACCGACCCGTTGCCCAACACGCGGACCATTATAGGGCACCGACAGCCGCACGGTTCGATGAGCACTGATCGCATCTCCCGAGGCACGGTAGCTGCCGGACCTGCGAGAGAACCTGCCTTGGTATCGGCGAGCCGCCTTTCTGCGCGCTGCGCCATCATTTACTGCACGGGCCGCTTCGTCTTGGTCGGCTGGTCCGCACCATTGAGGATGCTCAGGGAAGATGAAAGGCCGCCCGGAGTTCGTCGATCACCGCATCGGACATCGTGGAAACCTGGCCGACGGCGCGAGCATTGACGAGCGCTTCGGCCGTCGACTCTAGCACTTCCAAGCGATCGAATGCATCCAACACGCTGGAACCGGTCACCAGCACACCGTCGTTCTGCAGGACGGCGGCGGGGGTTGCGTCCGAAATGTATTGGGAGATGCTGCCGTCGCTGCCATACTGCACTCCGTAGGGCACCCGCTGGACATCGCGCAAGAACACGTAGCTTTCCGGAATCGTACGGACATCCAAGGGAGTGTCTGTTACGCTGAATGCCGTTGCGTTGACCGGGTGGGCAAATACGATCGCGCTGACGTGCGGGTGTCGTTGGTAGATCGCCTGATGCGCGCGGGCGGCTCGGCTGGCCCGTTTCCCGCTTTCCCGCTGGTCGCCGCGAACCAGGACAAAGTCGGCTGGGGTCAACAGCTCGCGGTCCTGCTGAGTCGGAGTGATGAGGAACGACTCTCCGTCCACCCGCGCGGAGAAACTCCCTTCCGTGCTGATCAACAACCGTTGACGGCACCCCCGGCGCACGAAATCGCAAAGCTCTTTGCGCAATTCCAGCTCTACGGGACTGGCCTCAGGCGGTTCGAAGGAATCGAAATCGACGCTCCGCAGAGCTGCCTGAGCGAGTTGATGATCGTCCAAGAATTGCACCTGGCCCAACTGATTGGCCTTGATCAACGTCTTTCCGGCGAACTCGAACGCCTCGAACCGTTGAAACGCCTGCGGCAGATCGCTCCCTCCCACCACGACGCCGTGGTTCTCCAGGATAACGCTGTCGCACCCCTGGGCGAACGTCTGAGCAATGCTCTGCCCCAGAGCCGCGCTGCCGGGGCAAGCGTAGGGGGCGAAGCCGACTTTGCCGCACACCGCGTGCGCCTGGTGAAACAAACGCGTGTTGGGCATCTGCCGGCAAATGCTGAAGGCCACCAGTGCCACTGGATGCGCGTGCACGATGGCGCGGATATCGGGGCGTGCTCCGTAGATTGCCTGATGAAACGGCAATTCACTCGACGGGGGATGAACTCCGTCGACGGTTCCATCTGCACGAACGCAAACGATATCGCCCCGCGTCAAATTCCCTTTGTCCACTCGCGCGGGTGAAATCCATATGTTGCCCTCGCAATCGCGGATGGACAAATTGCCCCCCGAAGTCGTAGTCATCCGATAACGATAGATGCGGTCCATCGTCTGCATGATCTGGTCGCGAGGGTGCTGTGTGTTCCGCATGCTGTTTGTCGTTGTTCGAGGATTGTTGCAGGAGAAATCTCACGCGCCGCGCCCGGAGTCCGCCCTCGGCGACGCACGGTTGCGGCGTCATCGGGGGCCGTGCATTGAAAATGGCCCCGGTCGCGGCGACATGTCAGTCCAATTCTCGATCCCCACGATCGGCAAGGCGAACTGGAAAGCGGATGGTTGGCGCTCGGTTCCCGCAGCCTGAAAAACATCGTAGATCGGCCGTTTGTCGCCTACTCGGCCATCAGCCGATCGCTTGCGCAGTCCCAAGTTCAATCCCCCCTCGGCCGGATGATCCAAATACCGATGCAGGATATAAGCCTCGATCTCCTCGATGGCCGAGATGCGGACGAACGAGGCAGCGTAGGCGGCAGCCTGCAGTATATCGCCTTCTGGCGTGTTGTCCGAATGGAAGCCCTGTTCGGACAGGATCAGCCGCCGTGGCGAACCTGAGTAGCACAACTGAGGACGTCGCAGGTAGTCGACGAGGACTTCGATGTTCTTGAACGTAATTCGCGGTGTGTCGTACGCGTATGTTGCCGTCCGATCCTCCCAGAATGCTGGGTCAAACAAGTTTTCGGGATAGGGATGAAAAGCAATCTGCCAAGGAATGTCTCCTTCCTCCCGCATGATCCGTGCGAAGTTGTCGAGGAAGAATCGTCCGGGCATGGCTTTGGCATCATCGTTGCCATGCTGGTTCGTCCAGTGGTGGTCCATGGAAATAAACAGCTGCGGATCCCGACACTCGGTGCGCAGGGCGTAGTACGACAGTCGAACTTGCTGGGCATACTGGCGAATCACCTCCATCGCGGGTTGCCGCCCCATGTTGTGCCAGTACCAGTGCGATTGGACTTCGTTGCCGATGATGTATCCGCCGATATGACCATACTTCTGGTCCGGCCGGGAATAGCGCCGCGCCAGGAAAGCGAGCGCCGCGCGGTACAGCCGCTCGCCTGCGGCCGTCTCGGTGTTCGCCGCGATGACACCCGACGGTGAGCCATCCAGATCCGCAGCCGGATGCAAAAGGTTGGCCGCTACCCGTCCACGCTGCCGCTTCAGACAAAGAATGATGGCGATGACATTGATGCCGCGGTCGGTGGCAGCGCGAACCTGGCTATCGAGCCGCCGGACCATGTCAGCGTCCATCCCATACGTGTTGCCGTCCACCGTGATCTTCCATTCATCCGCAAGCCCCGCCATATCGCCGGTGTCGCGGAGCATCCCCGTGATGGGAACATTGAGGGTGGTATGCGCGACTCCTAGATTGGCCGCGTCGTCGAAGTCGGCGATGTCCTGCACTCCCTTGATCGAACTGGGCCACTGCTTCGAAACGCCGGCCGCGGACAGTTCGCGCAGGTCGGTCACGTAGCGGCCATGTCCGACGACATCCCCGTTTGGGCCAAGCAACTCGAAGCGGTCGAAGAGCCGGTCGTGACCATCGCTGCCGAACCGGGCGATGGTAATCTCTTGTCCATGAGCACGGCCCCGGAAATGCAGTTCCCTTTCGCTCTTCTCAGTTGCCGAGGGCCGGCCCCCAACCAACGCTACCTCGGCATCGATTCTGGGCAACCCGATGCGGATGGAGTGGACTTCGATGGCCACAAAACGCAGCTCGCCCGCCACCGCCCCCGCCGGCACAGATCCCAACACCGCGGCGGCAGTCACCACGACGAAGCATTGCACGTGGTAGAGCACAGTCGCAATTCGTTCTTGATGTATGGCGGTGTTCTGCATGGTGTCCGGGTTCCGCTAGCGGAAGTCCTCTTAGATTCCCAAGTTGTTCAACGGCCATCAGTCGCCGCATTCATTGTCCAGCCTCCGAAGCATCACAGCTATATCCCTGATGGTCGCACGACTGTTGCCGCCCTTGTCCGCGCCGGTGATCCACCAGTAAACCATACCGGCGTCCGAACAGTCGAAGTGGTTCTTCTGAAACCCGACAACCGTGTCCTGTTCGGCGCAGGCCAGCTGAGTCCAGATCCATCGAATGGCCGGACAGCGATGGTCTTTCGCCCAGTCCCACGCAGGAACGTCGCTTCTAAGCCCGACATTCTGGTCGCCAATCTGATGTTCCCTCACGCCCAGGGCCAGAATCTGCGACCATGAAAAATAGTCGCCCGCGTTGTCGTTGGCAGGATGATGCGAAATCACGTGAACGAACTTTCTGCGTTCCGCATCGGCTCGTTCAAGAGCAAATCCGATCACATCCGGCTCACCGGCCTCAACAATCCATAGCGGATTCTTCGCCGAGGATGCGTTAATCGCATCGCGCAGATCGTTCACCGCGGCATCCTGCTCTGTGCGGCAGTTGTACCACTTTTTCAGGTTGTCAAATGGTCCGAATTGCGCCACACCTTCGCGGCAGACGCGATCCATCACTTGCTGCCGACGCAGTTCATCGGCAGCAGAGATTCGCTCTACCGGAACAAGGTCGCACGAATGAGACAGGTGCACCAACCGGTCGGTCAGTTCGGCGGCCCTGAGCAATCCCAGAATCATGGCGGTAGCGCCGATGTCATCCGGGTCGGGCGAATTTCCGTCAGCGACGATCGCAAGCCGACCCACCGGCGGAGCAACTCGAGCAACCGTGGGCGATGCCGTTCCTTTGAACTGATTTTGCGGGGCGCTGCCGACCACTGGCAGGCGACCGGATTTCACCGCCGGCTTCGGTCCCGTTC
>RFIQ01000037.1 GCA_003695565.1 Planctomycetota bacterium
AGAGAAAACAAAAGCCCCCTGGCTACGCCCAGGAACGCCTGCCTACTTGAAACCGCAACAAAGACCGCGCCAGCATGCGTTGTTCGTGGAAACGAGAACGCCCGCTATCGGTCCCAGCCAGCCCCTCCGGCATCTTCTCAGGAGAACGCCCTATTGTAGGCCAGTCGCTCGACCTGCTCAAATACCGACATTCACCGTGTATCTCGCTTCCCCAGCCTCGGCCGAGCCCTCTAATGCCACACCAACCCTCCGCTTCTCAGTTTGCTGACGCTCTGCTGGGCGATACGCTGCCCTTTTGGATGCGCCACGCCATCGATTCCGAGTACGGCGGCTTTTTTACCGCTCTGGATCGCGACGGCACCCTGATCGACGACGACAAATCGGTTTGGCATCAAGGTCGATTCACGTGGTTGCTCGGCGAGCTCTTCAACAACGTGGAGCCGCGCGCCGAATGGCTGGACCTGGCCGAACACGGCGCGAGATTCTTGGAGAGCCATTGCTTCGACCCTGTCGACGGACGCATGTGGTTCCACGTCACGCGCCAAGGCATACCGATCCGCAAACGACGTTACGCGTTCTCGGAAAGCTTCGCGGCGATCGCTTTCGGCGAACTGGCCCGCGCCACCGGTAAAGACCACTACGCGCAACAAGCCACCGCAGCGTTCCGACGCTTCCTCGATCACAACCTCAATCCGCCTGCCACAACGGCCAAGTTCACGCCGCACCGCCTGCAGCGGAACCTGGGCTTCCCAATGATTACCATCGCCACCGCACAAGAGCTACGGGACAGCATCCACCTGCCCGATGCCGATCACTGGATCGATAAAAGCATCGACGACATCCGCCGCTATCACATGCACCAGCAACTGCAGTGCGTTCTGGAAAACCCCGCACCCGATGGGAGCTTAATCGACCACTTCGACGGTCGACTGCTCAACCCAGGTCATGCCATCGAAGCCGCCTGGTTCATTCTTTGGGAAGGACACCTGAGAAACCTTCCTGCCTACATCGATTTGGGCTGCACGATTGTTGACTGGATGTGGAATCGCGGTTGGGATCGCGCCCACGGCGGAATCCTGTACTTCGCCGATGCCAAGGGATTGCCCGTTCAGGAATACTGGCACGACATGAAATTCTGGTGGCCACACTGCGAGGGCATTCTGGCTACGCTCCTCGCCTGGCGGTTGACCGGCAATGCGAAATACCTTCAATGGTACTTCGACGTGTTCACCTGGTCGCAGGATCGCTTCGCCGACGCCACCTTTGGCGAGTGGTTCGGCTACCTGCACCGCGACGGCACCCTCAGTTCGACCCTCAAAGGCAACTTGTGGAAAGGACCGTTCCACTTGCCCAGAATGCAACTGCGCGCCTGGCAATTCTTGACTCGATTGTGACGTTCGCCGACAGGAATCGGCAACCTGATTGGCCGAACATAGGGCTGCGGACGCATGACGTGCCGAGCTACGGAACGGCTACGGGAGGCAGCGACGCCAGACGACCATAAATGCGAATGTCATCGAAGTTGTTCATGTCGTCGAAAGAGCCAATTCCCACTCGCCCCTTATCGAAGGTCTTGTCGACCGCGCGCATCAACGGATTCTCCATGTCATCGAAAAACACCTCGATCGTCCCCTCGCTGCTGTCACGCACCACTTTCACCCAGTGCCACTGGTCGTCCCAGGGTACGGGCCTCGTGTTGTCAGTCAGCGCGACGCGCGGCGCGCCGTTGACGATCATGATCTGACCGGAGTGCGGATCGGGCTTGGCCCCCAAGTGCACATAATAAAAATGCGCGGGATCTTGATAACAAAAGAAAGCACAACAGTCGCGATGATTGCCCGTGTCCAGCGTGCTCTTGACACGGAAGAACATGACGAAATCGGTCAACTCCAGATCCTTGACCAGCGCGATATTGTGCGGGCTGCGATGCGGCGGTTGATAATTGCTGACGCGGCGGTTGAGCCCAAACACATGATTACCATCCTCTTCGTACAGCGTCCAAGCCGTATCGTCAGTCGTTTCCCAGCGGGCAATCCCATGCTCGAAATCCTCTTCGAAGACCAGCGGCATTCCCTTGGATTGCTTATCGAACTCGTGTTCAGGGTTCGCCGCAGCGGCGATGCTGCACAGCCACCATCCGGCGGCAAGTTGTACGACCCACTTTTGCATTTGTTCCATCCTCTTCCCTAGAGTATTCTGTCAACGCGCGATTCGCCGCGGATACCAGGCTTGCGGTTGCTGCCAAACAGCAATTGTAGGAGCAATCCCTCTCTGTTTCCAGCAACCGGTCGTAATCATCCGCCCAGGCAACGCGTCAATGCCAGGCACTTTGATTCCTCGATCGCAGATTTGAGCAACCCTGAATTGAGTGAACTCAAACCAATCGATGCTGTCTACGCCCAGGTCGAACGAGCTGCGGCCGCCGGCTTGGTGATCAACTTCGGCTTGGGAATCGCCAAACTGGTTGGTGGGTGGCTGGGAAATTCGTTTGCTCTCATCTCGGACTCGGTGAATTCACTGGGTGATGTCGTCGCCACCCTGGTCGTGCTGGTCGCTTTGCGTGTCGCGCGCCAACCGGCCGATGCAGAGCACCCCTACGGACACAGCCGAGCAGAAGGCGTGGCCGCCACCAACGTGGCCCTGCTGATTACGCTCTCGGGTTTGTGGTTGATTTGGGAGTCGCTGCATCGCTTTGTCATGCCGCAACCGTCCCCCAGCGGCTGGACGATGTGGATCGCCGCGGCCAACCTGGCCGTCAAGGAATCCCTGTTCCAATACCACCGTGCTGTAGCCCGCCGCACCGGGTCCTCGGCAATTCTGGCCAACGCCTGGGACCACCGTAGCGATGCACTGTGCGCGCTGGCCGTACTGCTGGGATTGGCCGCCGCCCGGTACGGAGGGTGGGGCACTGCCGCCGATGCGACAGCCTCCCTGACCGTAGCCCTGATCATTACTGCCTCAGGCATCCACTTGTTCCGCAACACGGCCAGCGAATTACTGGATCTTCAAGCCGACCAGGAGATGCTCCGTCAGATCCGCGAAATCGCCTTGAGCATCAACGGAGTCCGCGATGTGGAAACGCTGTGGGTGCGCAAATCGGGACTGGAGTTCTTTGCCGATATCCATATCGAAGTCGACCCGTTTCTATCGGTGCGCGAAGGCCATGCCATCGGCCATCAGGTGAAAGCGAAACTGCTGCAGGCATTCCCCTCCCTACGCGATGTGCTGGTCCACCTGGAACCCTACACGGAAGAATCTGCCGCGACGGCCGCGGAAAATGAAACCTGAAGCGCTCAGCGCAACGATTGGCTCACGCCTGGACCAAACGCCGGTGGCTCAGTCGCAGAGCGGTGCGTGCCATGAACAAGCCGCCCAGCCCGGCCAAGACATACAGCACTCCATGACAGGGCACCAAGAACCGTCCCCCCACGCTATACAGACCAGCCACCACCAACGTGCTGACCACGGGCAACCCAAGCAACCAGACCCGAAATCCCTGGCCATGTCGCATGACCTCGATGGCCCCCAAGACGATTAGCAACCGCCAACCTAGCGTCTTGGCATCGTAGGGATTCCAGTGCGTAATTACCCGACGGACAAACATCGCGGGCAACTCGTCCCAGTTCTTCCCAATCCATCGTGAAACGCGCTGTTGCGCCGCCCGCGCCAACATCACCTCGCGCTGCTCTTCACTGGCCGAGCGAAATGCGGGGCGCTGGCTCATCTCCTCCCGCAATTGCAACTCAGCGGCGAATTGCCACTCGCCACCGCTTTCCCGTGCCACATCGTTGTACCCGCCCAACAAGGCAATGGCCCCCTGAGTCCCCAACGGCATGAAACTCTTCGATACCACGCAGTTCCTCACCCACCATGGAGCGCACACGCAGCCGGCGCCACACACCAATCCTGCAACCGCCCAGACGGCTCGAAGCCGATGCCGTCGCTCCGCCAATGCCACCATCAGCGCAATCCCCGGCAGCCAGACGAAGAAAATGGACCGAGCCAGGATCATCAGGCCCGCAACGATGCCTGGCACCAACCATCGGACCGCCAAAGCTGCACCAGGTTGCCGCACCTCGACGTCCGCATGGCTGAAGTAGAAAGCATTCGAACGCCGGCTTGTCTCGATACCGCACAGAACAAACACTTGCGTCAAGAACAAGGCTGCAGGCTCGGTCAGAAAATCGGTGGCATAGTCGCTGATCGTGCGATGAGCGCCAGCCAGCAAGAGCGTTACTGCCGCGGCCACAGCAACCGCGCAGCTCATCGGTGGCGCGATCTCCGCCGCTGAGCGGCTCGACCGCTGCCCGTACCACACAACCATTGCCACGGATAACGCTTGAGCAACAGCGATCATTACCGCAAACGCGATGTGCACGGCAGCAAACCCCAGTTGGTTTCGGCCCACGATCAGATAAATCAATGCTATGAACGCAGGCACTAAGGGAGGACGCCCCGTGCTCAACCGATTGTACGTCGGCCGCGACAAGAGTTCCGCATAAACATCCGGGTGCTGCTCGTAAGGTTGCCGCCACCGAACGTTCGACGTGTCGACGCGGAATTCGCCCGATTCCACCAGCGAGAATGCAATAGCTTCGTACTCAATCCCGTCACCGTACGGCTTTGCTGGCATGGTCAGCCAGGGGCTAAGAACAATCCGCCCCACCTGAACCGGTAGCAACACACAAACAGCCAGTACACCAACACTAAATGGTCGCATCATGGATGGCATTCCGGCTGGTCCAGGCGCATGGCTCTTCAGGACCCCTACAGCACGTTCACAATGCCGCGCGGGTTGCCTCACACTACATGTCGCCCGGATTGCCTGGCACTAAACGTTGAAAAGGAAATGACAAATATCGCCGTCGTTCACCACGTATCCCTTACCCTCGGTGCGCATTCTACCGGCACTGCGAATCGCCTTCTCACTTCCCAACTCCTCCAAATCTGCCAGCGTGTATACTTCGCAGCGGATAAAACCGCGTTGGAAATCGCTGTGGATCACACCTGCCGCCTCCGGAGCAGTCGCCCCGATCGGGATTGCCCATGCTCGTACCTCCTTCTCGCCAGCAGTAAAAAAACTCTGCAGTCCTAGCGTCCGATAGGCTTCGCGGGCCACAGTCGACAAGGCAGGTTCCGCCAGCCCCAGCTCGCGCAGCATCTCCCCCCTTTCCGGTTCCTGCAACTCCGCCAACTCAGCCTCCAACTTCGCACACACTGGCACGACCCCGGCGCCGCCTTGTTCAGCATATTCCCGCACCGCCTGCACCAAAGCTCCCTCGCCCCGCAAGTCATCCTCATCTACATTGGCGATGTACAGGATCGGTTTCGCCGTCATCAAACCGTAGCTCGAGATGGCCTCCCGCTCCCCCTGAGGCGCCTCCAGTGTGCGCAACGGCAGCCCATCGTCCAAATGTGCCTGACACCGTTTAATGGCGGCGACCCGCAGTTTCGCATCCTTGTCGCCACCGCGCGCTGCCCTCTCCGCTTTGGGTAAAGCGTTCTCCAGCGTCTGCAAGTCGGCCAACATCAGCTCGGTCTCAATGATCTCCATATCAGCAACCGGATCGATCTTCCCGCTGACGTGAATCACATCGTCGTCTTCGAAGCACCGCACCACCTGCAAAATGGCATCCACCTCTCGGATATGCGCTAAGAACTTGTTCCCCAGCCCCTGTCCCTCACTGGCCCCCTGCACAATTCCCGCAATATCCACAAGCTTCAGGGCAGCCGGAACGACCCGCTGCGGCTTGATCAACGACGCAATGCGATCCAACCGCACATCCGGCACACTCACTATCCCTTCATTCGGCTCGATCGTGCAAAACGGATAATTGGCTGACTGTGCTGCAGCCGAACACGTCAGCGCATTGAATAACGTACTCTTTCCCACATTTGGCAATCCTACGATTCCCGCCTCCATCGACTTGCTCCCGCTTGATCTTGCCAATCGAATCCTCCAACCACTTCCGGCTGGCATAGTCTCTCCGCAAATCCTCCTCCCTCAACCCCTCCCATATGGTGCCACGCATATTATGAAGTCCCATATGGGAAGTCCCATATGGTGCCACGCATATTATGAAGCGATAGTCCGTCATGGCGGAGCGGGAATTCGAGCCTTTGGACGTGAATGAATAGGCGCCAGGATGTCGGCGCCCTTCGTGAGGATGCAGACAGAAAGACAGAAAGGCCTGAGCGGCCACTTGGGAAGCGAGAATTGACGGAAGATGGTCCGGCTATCGGGAAACTTGAACCAAACTGCGGCATCTTGCTCTGATTGGTTGTGCACCGCGATCCCGCGACCACCGCAGAATCTACTCAGCGATGAGCCGGAGAGCATTGTAAAGAGGTGACGGTGCTGTGTTCCGGTGAGCCGTCGCTTGAGAAAGTGGGGGATTCGAATTACGGCGAAGCGGTCGCCGGTTGAGTAAAGCATGCGCCAACCGCTCTTTGTCCACGCACCCAATGGCGGTGCGAACGCCGCGATTCAGCGCGCAAGCCATCTGGGCTGCCCGCCGCTCGGGAGCGCCCAAAGTACTTACTAAATCCCCACACCAGGTCGCCCCACATCGTGGGCTCAATGCCCAATCGCTCGAATACCGGCGCAAGCTCTGCTGGAATCTTGCCACGCTTATCCACGCGCGACTGACGCCCCGTCCAGTCCAGCAACTTCAGATATTGGGCGACAGTCATTGCCAGGAATCCTTTGTCGCTCGATCGTACACCTTGGGCATTGCACTGCGGGCCGAGCGGATCCCCCGCTGAGACTTCCAGTGGCGCCAGCCATGCATCCGGATGCTCGCGGCGAAGCAAGGCCGCGTGAGCCGCACGACGCTGTGCTGCCAACCTTGCTATCGACCGGCGAATTCGCTCCGCCCCTTCGGTCTTCCCGGAAGCCTCCAACCGGTCCGCTTTCTGCCGAAGTTCAACGATGGACTCATCCTCTAGCATCGGCCGGTCCCGCCGACTATCGGGGGAGGCCGAGTGCTGTTTCTTCAGGGCCAGAATCCGATCGTACGCCGATGTGTACTGGGATTCCTCGGGCGACTGAGCCATCGAAGCGCGAATGGGATTCAAGTCCACGTACATCGTGCAAGCCAGCAATCCCGCTTCGTCGACGATGCGTTGAGCCTTGAATCGCCCCTCCCAGAATCGCCCCACACAGCCGTCTTGGCGATTGGCCATCCTCGCAATTGGCTCACAGAGCGCCTTCATAAACCAAGAAACGTCCGACAGTCGCCGTCGCAACTGCGCCACTCGGTCGGGGGTATTCAGGATCTGTTCGATGGCTGCATCGGTGGGCTCTCCCAAGTGCTCCTCAGTTCGTTGCCCCGGATAAAGCTGTAGCCATCGCACAGCCACTTCTTCGTCGGACCACTGTTGGACTACGTCCGGGCGAGTCCGCAGCACCACATGGATGTGATTCGACATTACGGCATAGGCCAAGACGTCGACTCCAAAGACGCTGGCCAGCCCCTCCATGCGGCGACGGATCCATGCTCGTCGGTGGCTGTAGTCCCGCCCCGTCGCATGGTCCTTTCCGGCCAGAAAGGACCGCCGCACGCACCTCTGGATACAGTGCACGACGCACACATCGCCCGGATCAAACTGCTCAGCTCGTTTCGGTCGTCCCATGGTCTGAACCCTCCTTTTTCGTCAATCTACCAAACCAGGAGGGGAGTTCAAGAGGTGTGTGGCACCATATGGAATTGAGGTGCCGGGAGCGGGGAAGAATGGGTAGGATTTATGGAGCGGAAGTGTCGATTGCGGAGATTCGGCATCTTGGGGGATAATGTGGCCGGGGTTGGGCTGCGATCACGTCAACGTTTGCGTTCGAAATCAGAAGCAAGAATCAAAATGGAATTACTGGAACGAGTCTGGGAAGGCACAAGCCTGTTTTTCTCGAATACCCTGCAAGGTATTGAACGCGGGATGACCAAGGTATTCGGGTCGTCCAATGCCCGGCAGATCCGCCGTTTCGAGGGGATCGTACGTCAAATCAACGCTTTGGAAGACAGCATTGCGAAGTTGACGGATGACCAGTTGCGGGCCAAGACGGAGGAGTTCAAGGCCAGACTGAGGGACGGCGAAACCTTGGACGACATCCTGGTGGAAGCATTCGCGGTATGCCGGGAGGGTGGCAAGCGGTTTCTCAACATGCGCCATTACGACGTGCAGTTGATCGGTGGCATCGTCCTGCACCACGGCATGATCGCGGAAATGGTCACCGGTGAAGGCAAGACTCTAGTGGCCACACTGCCGAGTTACCTGAACGCGTTGGCGGGTCGAGGCTGCCATGTCGTAACGGTCAACGATTACCTAGCGCGGCGCGACATGGAGTGGATGGCGCCTTTGTACATGGGACTCGGTTTGACCGTGGGTGCGATCCAGAGCGGGCTGAGCAATGACGAGCGGCAGAGGGCCTACGCGTGCGACATCACGTATGCCACCAACAACGAACTGGGATTCGACTACCTGCGGGACAACATGCGACTGGCCGCCCGCGGTGATGACCGGTTCCCGAAGCACTTGCAGCAGGTGCAAGGCCCCTTGGCGTATGCGATCATCGACGAAGTCGACAACATCCTGATCGATGAAGCGAGAACTCCATTGATCATTTCGGGGCCAGCCCACCAGGACTTGGGGCGGTACGCGGAAGCCGACCGCATTGCCCGCCAATTGAAGAAGGACGAACACTTCGTTGTTAACGAGAAGGACCACACCGTCAACCTTACCGACGAGGGGGTGCGCGCGGCAGAAAAGCTGGCGGGAGTCGAGAGCTTCTATACAGCCGGCAACATGGAGTGGCCGCACTTGATTGACAACGCCTTGAAGGCGCATCACCTGTACAAGCGCGATGTGAATTACGTGGTCAAAGATGGTGCCGTGGTGATCGTCGACGACTTTACGGGCCGCTTGATGGAGGGGCGGCAATGGAGCGACGGTTTGCACCAGGCCGTGGAGGCCAAGGAAGGCGTCAAGATCAAGCAAGAGACGCAGACGCTGGCGACCATCACCTTGCAGAACTTCTTCAAACTGTATGAGAAGATTGCAGGGATGACCGGGACCGCCATGACGGAAGCCAACGAATTCTGGAAGATTTACAAGCTCGATGTGATCGCTATTCCGACCAATCGGCCCCTGCAACGCATCGAGTACCCGGACGTCATCTACCTGACCGAAAAGGAAAAGTACGAAGCGGTCGCCAACGATGTCGAACGCACCACCAAACTGGACGTGATCGAACTGAAAAACGGCGAGGAGGTGTTGGGCGAGATCGTGCGTGAGGATGATGCGCAGGTGACGGTGCGACTGCGCAATTCCCGCAAAGAACAAACGGTAGCACGGGACGAGATCGAGCAAATCAGTCGCCGCGGCCGTCCGGTTCTAATCGGCACGGTATCCATCGAGAAGAGCGAGCAGTTGAGCCGCTTGCTCGACCAACGCGGCATTCCCCATCAAGTACTCAATGCCAAGCATCACCGTCGCGAAGCGGAGATCATCGCTCAGGCCGGGCGTCCAGGCGCGGTGACGATTGCGACCAACATGGCCGGGCGCGGCACCGACATCATCTTGGGCGGCAACCCCGAAACGATGGCTTGGGCTCTATTGCAGGACAGGTATCCAACCCGGCTGGACGTCCCTAAAGAGGAATGGGATGCGTTAGTCAAGGAAATCGACGAACGGGAAAAGATGACGGAGGCCGGGAAGCTTGTTCGCGAATTGGGTGGGCTGTACGTGATCGGCACGGAGCGCCACGAATCTCGGCGCATCGACTTGCAGTTACGAGGACGCTGCGGTCGCCAGGGCGATCCGGGCAGCAGCCGATTCTATCTTTCTCTGGAAGACGATCTGATGCGTATCTTTGCCGGGGACTGGGTCCGCGGCATGATGGGCAAATTGGGGATGGGCGAAGGCGAAGCCATCGAGAATGCCTTCGTCAGCCGGCGGATTACCGCTGCCCAGAAGAAGGTCGAGGAGCGGAACTTTGAGATTCGCAAGAATCTGCTGGAGTACGACGAGGTCATGGACCAGCAGCGAAAGCGCGTCTACTCCTACCGCCAACAGATCCTCGACGGAGTCTCCTGCCGCCATTTGGTCATGGAGCAGATCGGCCAGCAGATTGACCACTATGTCGACCAGTACACGCATCCTTTGTTCGGCGCCGAGTCGTATGCCAAGTGGGCTAGCAAGAAACTGGCCTGTGAGCTGGAAGCCCGCGATTTCCGCAACCTCGATCCGGGCAATGCGGCCATGTATGCCGTGGACGCAGCGATTCGGGCGGCCGAGACTCAGATCTTGGATGCGATCGAGGAGAATCTGCCGGAGGACGCCCCTGAGGAAGATTGGAGTTGGGGAGCACTGGCCAAGTGGATCAACACCCGTTACGGCACGAACTACAGCGTCAACGAACTGAAGAAGATCCCCCGCGAGGAAATGGCTGAGCGGTTGATCAACCGGGTCACGGAAATCCTGGAAGCCATGGATTTGAGCGAGGGTGCGCCGTTCCTCAATGCGGATTATGGTCATCGGATGCTGACCGGATGGATGCGCATGAAGTTCGATATAGCCGTCGAACTGGAGGACATTCGCACACGGGAACCGGCGGAAATTCGGCAGATCCTGCTTGAGCAGGCCAGCAGTGCATATCGCCGCAAGGAGTTGGAATTCCCCATACTGGCGGGCTTGATGCGTTTCCGCCGCAAGACGGGTGCCAACCAATACCAGCTCGATGTCCAGAGCTTTACTGATTGGATTCGATCGCGATTCGAGTCCGACGCGGAACTGGACCTTACGGGCACCGTATCGTTCGATGATCTGGTGGAAAAACTGGTGCCTGTCAGCCAGCAGCATGCGGAAGCCGGCGATCGATTGCGCGAAGAGGCACTGGGGCGGGTGGCTGAGTTTTTTTGGTCAAGCTGCGCCGGACACCAGTGCCAAGTAC
>RFIQ01000421.1 GCA_003695565.1 Planctomycetota bacterium
CTCTACCAGTGCCGCCTCCGGCAGCGCGCCTTGCACGGCATCGATGATTTTTCCGTCGAACACGGCAAACAGGGCGGGAATTCCCTGCACGCCGAACTGAGCGGCCGCCGTGGGGTTCAAATCGGTGTTGGCTTTGACCAGCGTCACGCGTCCGGCGTACTCCGATACCACCTTTTCCAAAACCGGCGCCAACGCGCGACAGGGGGCACACCAATCGGCCCAAAAATCAACGATGACCAATCCGAGCTGGGATCGAATCATGACGTCCGCGTCGAACGTGGCGTCCGTCGTCTCAACCAACCACTCCGGTTTGCTCTCGGGTATGGACATAATCCCGGCGATTCCATGTGAAAATAAAGAACGGGTTCACCACGGCGATCCAAAAATGGGCGACTGGGGGAGGCACCTTGTGCCGCCTGCCGTGCAGCCGCCATTGTAGATTCCCCGCGCCGCAAGAGAAGGTGGCCTGCAAAGCGGACCGGGGGGATGCGCTAGAAGACGAACAACAACTCGCTGCTATTGAGCAGCACGCGACACAGGCTGGGTAGAGAGTACGAATCAAGCAGGTCGAGGCACTCGGCGGCCTCCTCGGCGGATGGTGCTCGGCCGAAGCAGTATGCGAACGCCAGCCGGATTTGCTCCGGCTGATCCTCCCCCGCTTCCAGCGCGACCCGCGCGGCCAACCGCTGCGCCATGTCGACCATGAACGGATGGTTCAACGAGGTCAAGGCCTGGAGTGGCGATGTGGTAGCGGTCCGGCGGGGAGCGGAGAATGCGCAATCCGGTTGGTCGAACTCAGTCAACAAGTCAACTCGGGCCGCGCGGGCGTTCTGGTGATATACGGCGCGGCGGAACGTTGTTGGGGGGTGTTCGTCGAGCGGTATATAGGTCGCAACATTGTCCTGCAAGTAGCGGTACAGCCGGTATCCGGGTCCGCCCATTTCCAGACGCAGCGCGCCGGCAACTTGTAGAATCGTGTCACGGTACTCCTCGGCCGACAACCGGCGCGGTCGCCAACGCCACATCCACTTGGCATCGGCATCCACTTGGGCTGCCTCGGGGCGGTACCGACTCGATTGGCGATAGGTTTGACTCAACACGATTCGCCGATGCAGAGGTTTGATTCTCCAGCCGTGATTCAGCAGCTCGAGGGCCAGCCAATCAAGCAAGGCGGGGTGCGATGGCGGTTGCCCCAAGCGTCCAAAATCGCTGGTGGTCGGTACCAACCCCACCCCGAAGTGATAGTGCCACAGCCGATTGGCCCACACGCGGGGCGTCAACGGATTGTGGCGGTCGACGATCCAATTCGCCAACGCCAGTCGGCGCTTGCCCTCCGTTCCTTCCAGATCATCGATGGTGAATCCTGGGGTCGTGCCTTCGAGGAAGGCCGGACTGCGCGGAACAACGGTGCGGCCCAATCGTTGTGGGCTGCCACCGACAAAGACGTGGAAGGGCCCTCTGGCTGCCGTGGCATCACGGGTACCGACCCAAACAGTCGGCAGCGGTGGGATTTGAGCGATCTGGCGTTCCAACCGACGAATCTGCTGATTGAGTTCTTCCAGCCGGCCTGTTTCGTCCGGAGTAATGGCTAGACCGAACAAGCGATCGTGGCGATGCGCATCGTTGGCGGGCAGGCGATCGTGTCCGCTGGCAACCAGACTCCACGTTTCCCCGTCGAGGGAAACTTCGATACGATACTCTGCCGGTATGGGGAACCTTGCTTGGATTTCCGGAGGTTCGTCGCGAGCGCTGGAGAATACGACGCGGTCGATCGTAAGCGCGGCGGGCAATTCGATCGTCAAGTCATCGCCGGCGGCAATGAAGCGTTCGCCGAATCTACCATCGATGGCCAATTGAGGTCCATAGGCGCCAGGGAAATCCTCGATGGAGCGACTGGCCCCACTGGCCTTGGCTCCGGCGGACGCCAAGGCCACGTTGCGTGAATTTGTTCCGGCAGACCAGACTTCAAATTCATCGATTTGAAAACCGGCACGAGCTGGGCTATCGTCCCTGCGCAAGCACGTGAATCGCACCCATCGGCAAAGGGTAGGGGCAAACCTCTCTTCGGTCCCGGCCCGGGATACCGCTGGTCGCTGCCAATCGGCCGCCAACGCGTCGGCTCGCTCTGCAATGCGGCCTTCGACTCGGGCCCGCACCGCGGCAACCTCCGCTTCCAATGTCCGCTTTTCGGCTAACAAAGGCTTCAACCGCGCGTCACGGGCAGCCTTCTGTTGGGGCGTGGCAACGGTGCGACGACCGTGTTGGACGCCCGCCAGGACGGCCGCCAAACCGTAGTAGTCCTCCTGGCTGATGGGATCGAATTTGTGATCGTGGCATCGCGCACATCCGATAGTCATGCCCAAAAACGCATCGGCAACGGTGCGCAGCATTTCGTCGATCGTGTTGGCACGAATCTGGGCAGCTTGCACGGCATCTTGGTTGCCGACATTGTCGTACGGACCGCATACCAGCAGCGCAGTGGCGATCACCGATTGCGGGTCCTCTGGGGCCAGGACATCACCGGCCAGGTGCTCCCGCACCATGGTGGCATAGGGTTTGTCATCGTTGAAAGCAGCGATGATGTAATCGCGCAGCGGCCACAGATCGTCGATGATCACGTTGCGTTCATAACCGGTACTTTCGCCAAACCGGATTACATCCATCCAGTGTCGGCCCCATTTTTCGCCGTAGCGCGGAGAGCCCAGCAGACGGTCGACCACGCGTTCGTAGGCATCGGGACGCTGGTCGTTTACAAAATGTTGCACCTCGGCCGGAGCGGGCGGAAGGCCGATCAGGTCATAATAAACGCGGCGCAGCCAGGTGCGGCGATCGGCTGGCGGATTGGGCCACAGATCATGATCCAACAATTGCCGCAGTATGTGACGATCCAGGGGGTCCCGCAGCCAGGCCTGCCGATCGTTTTCTTTGAGCCGTTGCAACTCCTGCGAGGAGAACTCAATGCGCGTCGAGGGCTGCAGCGGTTGCAACGACCACCAACTGCGATCGGCCATGGCGGGGCGTTGCAAACGGACCGAGTCGGGCCATGGGGCACCGCCGGCAATCCATGCACGCAACCACTGTACCTCCTGGGGATCCAGCGGCGGGCCTTGTTTGGGCATTGACGGTGGTTGCCCAGCCTGGCTGTGAATCACGTCTAGGATCAAACTGTTCCGCGGCATGTCCGGATCGATCGCCCCGCAGGCGATGGCCTGCTGCAGGGTCTCCAGAGAGACGCCGCCTTGTTCGTCCCGGGCATTGTGGCACCCCAAGCAGCGGTCTTGCAGCAAAGGTGCAATGCGGTCGGCGAATAGCTCGTTCAACAGCGGCGGCGCAGCGGTGTCGGGGGGATCGTCGGCCAGGACCGGCGCAGGGCCAAAGCAAAAGCCCGTCCAACACCAGACGGCGAAGGCAACGAGGCTGGTGCTCAGATGCAGGCTGGCGCTCAGATGGTTGGGCCGAGGGGCCGTAGCACGCCGAGAATCGGGAATGAGAATTGCCATGCTGCTGTTTCTGCGGAACGAAGGCAGGACGGTTCAGGTCGGAATGATGTTGGTGCGATGGGGGAGCCGCTGCGCCCATCACGCCCCAATTTACCAAACCGATCCATCCAATGCCAAACGCAGCAACAAGACACAGGTGGGAGCATGCGTGATCTGGCCTTCGCGAACGGCTTGAACTGCATCCTGCCAAGGCATCACCACATGTTCGATCAACTCCGTTCCCTCGGGGGCGTGCCTGCAATCGGTCAGCCCCCGGGCGACGAATAGGTCGACCGTGGAGTGGATGGCGGCAGTGAACGGGTCGATTCGTCCCAGATGCGTCCACTCCTGTGCTGCCAATCCCAGTTCTTCGGCCAACTCGCGACGGGCCGCCTGGAGCGGGTCTTCTTCGGGTTCCATGCCGCCGCTGACGCCCTCGATCGTGTAGCGGCCAACCGCATAATGGAACTCCCGCGTCAAATGCACCTGCCCCTGTTCGTCAAGGGCTACGACGCACACGCCTGACTTGAGACGCACCGTAGCATAGGTACCGGGCTGGCCGTCAGGCCGGATGACTTCATCGCGTTCGACGAGCATCCAAGGGTCTTCATACGCCGTGCGGCGTCTCACAATTCGCCAGGGACCGTGTTGTTGCATCGAAGCCAATTCTTGCAGAGCGGGAAGCTGTAACGATCAGGAAAAACGTGCGCGGCTGTCGACCGACTCGGCTTTGGTTAGAATTGATAGAGCGACGGCACCTGTGGCGGCCCCGCCCTGCGGCCCAGGGCCGTCGCCGAGTCCATCTCCTACCACGTGAAGCTGACGATGCCGCATGTCTGAATTTCCCGCCTCATCGGCTGCCGACAGATACGATATCGAGTTTTCGGTACCGATGGTACACCGCCTGCGTTTTACCCGCGACTGCCTGGGAGACGAATTCCCGGTGCTGGCCGAGCTGATGGAACCCGGCGACAACTCGGTGGCCCGGGCTCAAGTATGGATCGATGCCGGTTTGCTCGATTGGGATCCGCACTTGTCGCGACGGATCGAGCGCCAGTTTGCCCGCTATCCGCACCTGGATCTGGTGGCTCCGGTAGAGGCGTTACCTGGCGGCGAAGCGGTCAAGAATGATCCGGCGATTATCGATCACCTGCTCGAATGCATTCATCGCGACGATCTGGATCGCCGTAGCTATATCGTGGTGATTGGTGGCGGCGCGGTGCTGGATGCCGTGGGGTTCGCGGCCGCCGTCGCCCACCGCGGCATTCGCCTGATCCGTTTGCCGACCACCACCTTGGCGCAAGCCGATTCGGGGGTTGGCGTAAAGAACGCGGTGAATTGGTTCAACAAGAAGAACTGGAAAGGCACCTTTGCCACGCCGTGGGCCGTGGTCAACGACGAGAAGCTCCTGGAGGGGTTGCCAGATCGCGAATTCCGTTGCGGATTCTCCGAAGCGGTCAAAGTTGCCTTGCTCAAGGATCCTGCCTTTTTCGATTTCCTGCACACTCACGCCGATCGGATTGCTGATCGTGAGATCGAGGCTGTGCGGACGGCGGTACGGCAAAGCGTGCTGTTGCATTTGCAACATATTACGCGAGGAGGGGACCCGTTCGAAACGCGGGAGGCCCGACCGTTGGACTTTGGGCATTGGTCTGCCCATAAATTGGAATCCCTGACCCGGTACCGCGTGCGTCATGGCGAAGCGGTGGCCATGGGAATTGCGATCGATGTCGCCTACTCCCACTTGAAGCTCGGGTTACCCCGCGGGGTTGTGGATCGCACCTTGGACACGTTGCGTCGCCTGCGACTGCCCACCTGGCACCCTGGGCTGGCTAAAGATGCCGTGTTCGAGGGGTTGGAGGAATTCCGGCAACATCTGGGTGGCCGGCTGACCATTACCTTGATCCGGGATGTCGGCCGACCGGTGGACGTCCACGAAGTCGATCTGGCGGTCATGCGTGATGCCATCGAACTGGCGCAATCCCTGGATGCATCGACGACAGAATCCGGCGAAGGGCCGGCGATGACCTCTGCTTGCCCGTCTTCCAGCGTGTCGACCGACCCGCCCCATGAGTGAAGCGGAGCGGGAGGCTCGGCAAGGGCTGGTGGTGATGGCCCGGCACCCTGAAGCGGGCCGCTGCAAGACCCGGCTCATTCCCCGATTGGGTCCCGATGGTGCGGCTGCCATGCACGCGGACCTGGCGCGTCACACGCTGCAATGGGCGCGGCAGGTTCGCGCACCCGATACGGCGGTGGAAGTCCATTTCACTGGGGGATCCGCAGCCGCGATGGCCGAGATCTTCGGAGCCGATCTCGACTGGGTGCCCCAGTCGGACGGGGACCTAGGCGACCGGTTGAAGGCTGTGGTGTATCGGGCGGCAGCGCGCGGTTGGCGCAGACTTCTGATCGTCGGCACTGATTGCCCCGAGTTGAGCGCGGCACACGCGGAAGCAGCCTGGGCCGCACTCGATCATCACCACATCGTGCTGCAACCAGCCACCGATGGAGGCTATGTCCTGTTGGGGTTGCGGTTGCCGACTGACGGCTCGGCTGGGGCGGCGGCAGTGGGGAGAGGAGGCGATTCGGTCGGAGCGGCAGGCGACGATGATACCCTGTTTGATCTGGAGCAAGTATGCCAGCGCTTGTTCGTCTCGGTGGACTGGGGTACCGACCGTGTTCTTGAGCAAACAATTGTTCGTCTGGCAGAGCTGCCCGGCTTGCGGCTGCGGTTGATGGCGCCGTTGAACGATGTGGATTACCCTGAGGATTTGCCGGTTTGGGATCGGGTGCAAGCCGGTGGCAGTTCACCGCCACCGGCCTTGGCGGTAATCATCCCTGTGTACGGCCACGAACCCGATTTGCCGGCGGTGTTGGACTCGGCTGCAGCGGAATCCGACGTGGAGATCATTGTGGTAGGTGCCGAGGCGATGCCCGAGGCCGTTTTGACGTGTGCACGGCAGGGAGCACAGTTCATCGCAGGGCGTGCCAATCGCGGCAGGCAATTGAATTGCGGCGCTAAAGCGGCAACGGCCGCACGCCTGTTGTTCCTGCATGCCGATACGCGTTTGCCGACCGGATATGCTTCCTGGGTGATCCGCGAACTGGATCGACCGGAGGTGACCATCGGGGCGTTTGCTCTGCGGATCGACAGTCCGCGATGGGCCGCGCGATTGGTCGAACTGGGGGTGGCTTTGCGCTCCCGTTTGTTCCAACTTCCCTATGGTGACCAAGCGCTGTTCTGCCGCAAACGCGACTTCCAACGGCTGGGCGGTTTTCGCGAACTGCCGCTCATGGAGGATTTCGAGTTCATCCATCGCGCGCGGCGGATGGGGCGGATATCCGTCTTACACCAGCCCGTGACAACTTCTCCAAGACGCTGGCATCGATTGGGATTCCTGCGCACCACGTGGTTGAATCAGGCCATTGTCCTGGCATATCGCTGCGGTGTTTCGCCGGAACGCTTGGCCAGGTGGTACCGAGGGCCCGAGCGGGGGCGATGATTCCGCTTGCCTTTAGTGGGCTGCAACCTAGGATTCAGTGTGTCGACTTGGGGAAATCCGGCCGGCGTCCGTTTGCCAGCAAAATCGGCGCAACCGGAACTACCCTCTCGGAACTTGCGGGAAAGCCACCACTTTGTTTGAAGAACAGCCTGGGGATGGTTGACCTGCCCCCGTTGGTTGGCATCTAACTGTAGACAGTTAGGCAGTCGTATCGCTCGTTGCGCGGGATTGCGACCCGAGCCGCGGCGGCAATGTGGATGCGAACATCCTGGAGTTCGAAAATCAGGCTTGGTGGGGCGCTGCCCACTCCTTGGAGCAAATACTATGAGAAACGGACATTCGTTGTATCGGAAGCTCGCTTTAGCGATCGCTCTGACGACCATGTGTCCTCCGTCTGCAGTGCATGCGGGGCCCTTGCTCGACTGGTTGTTCGGTCGCCGCAACCAGCTCCCGGCCTACCCGGCCGGCCCACCCATTCCCTTGGGCCCTGCGGTGCCAGGTAGTAACGTGGCGGGTTATGCGCCGTATGGCTATCCCGCGGTGTCTCCCCAAGTCGCTGCATTTGGGAGTTTCCCCTCCCAGTATCCGGCGCAGTACACCACCGGCTACGCTGGGACCTCCACGGGTTTGGGATGCAGCGGGACGGCGCTACCCAGCGTTGGAGTTCCCGGTTCAGTCGGTGTGCCGACCACTCCTGGCGCCGTGGCTCCAGCTCTGCCAGCGGCCACGGTGCCCCCGACGGCCAGCTTCGTTCCCAACTTCAATTCCGTCGCCGCGCGAACTCCTGTCACCTATTATCGCCCGGTAGTGACCACCGACCCAGCCACCGGGGCGCAACGGGTTGTGATGGCACCCTGCAGTTCGTTCGAGTACCAGACGCGCCGCGTGCCGGCACTCGGTCGCAGATCTCTGTTCGGCTCCCTGTTTGGGCTGCCTCCCCGGCAACAGCCACTGCCTCAAGCGCAGCCGACGTACACGATCCCTAGCGGCGGCATACCGGTGGCAGTGGTCCCCATGATCCCTCCGACCTATGCCACGGCCTATGGTGCCTATCCAGGGTTCGTGGGTGGGACCGTTGCTCCCTACGGTGCCATGCAGCCGGCGGTCGTTGCGCCGGGAACAAGCCTGACACCTGCGGCGCCGTTAGGTGGATTCGCCGGTCCTTCCTCGTGCAATGTTCCAAGCGGTACCACGGCGATACCGGGCCTGGTGGCACCGCCGGCCACGTCCGCCCCTGCGACTGGTGGCTTTACTGTGCCCGGTACGGTGCCATCTCCTGCCACCGTGACTCCCTCGCCGGGGATTTACCCTCCCGGCACCTCGCCCAGCTCCGATCCGGCGGCCGACATTCCTCCCAGTTTGCCCAGCGCCGCCGTTCCCTCCAGCCGCCCAGGCCTGCCGGAATCCCCGTCTCAGACGGCCAGCAATTCCCGACGTGACCTGCGCAGTGTGGTCAGCCAGCCAAGCTCCGGCGAATCAGGGCGCAATTCCGCTCCCGCCTCCAGCCCAAGCTGGTCGGAGGAGCGCGATCTCCCCGTCCTGCGGCCGATTCCCGTTCCCGAGGGGTACCAGCCTCAGCGGCGCTGGAATCCAGGCCTGTTGTCTGAGGATGATCTGACGGCCAGACGGGAGACGCCGGCAGAGGATGCCGCCGTCGATTACAAGCCGATTCACTGGGCCAGTTTCCAGTCTCCCGCGGACGATGCCAGGGAACGGGCCTCGACGTTTGCTCGTCCCCAGCAGGCCGCTCCCGCTGACGGTCGGGGGGAGGCGGAACCTCGTTCCCAAATGGCAGAGCCTGCTCCGGGGCATCGCTTGCGTCCCATCACACCACCCAGCCAAATCGGTTCGGCGCCGCAGGCAGCCCCTTTGCCGTTACAGGAATCGGCTGCATCGACTCTGTCCCCGCCCGGCGATCGGCCTACACCGCGCAGTTATTCCACCTCGGGTTGGCGTGCAGCTCGCTGATCGAGCTTCGTTGCACGGGGGAACGCCTTCAGGGTAGCTGGTGGCCAAGTTTTTCTTTCTTGGCCGCCAAATACCTCGCGTTGTGAGGATTGGGGGGACAGACGATAGGCACCTGATCGACGACGCGCAGATCAAATCCGCGCAAGTTGAATGCTTCGGTTTTCTTGGGGTTGTTGGTGAGCAAGCGAATTTCGCGCAGTCCCAAATCTTTCAGGATTTGGATGCCGATGCCATAGTCCCGCATATCGGCTTTGAACCCCAACGCCTGGTTGGCTTCCACGGTATCGAGCCCTTTTTCCTGCAGTGCGTAGGCTTTGATTTTCTCCGCCAGGCCGATTCCCCGGCCTTCCTGCGGCAGGTACACCAGCACGCCACGCCCTTCCGATGCAATCATCTGCAAAGCCATCGACAACTGGTCACCGCAATCGCATCGCAGAGACTCCAGCAGATCGCCCGTGAAACAACTGCTGTGCATGCGGACCAAAGGCGGTTGAGCTGACTCGGCGGACAAGTCCCCCATGTAGAGCGCTATCGGTTGCTGCGGCTCGTATTTCACATCGTAGACGACGAGGTTGAAATCTCCGTAGCGTGTGGGCAGCTTCGCTTCGGCGCACCTGGAAACCAGTTTCTCACTGACTCGTCGATGGGCGATCAATTGCTCAATGGTGATGATTTCCAGACCGTGGCGATGGGCCAACTCCAACAATGCATCGCGGGTCGCTCGATCTCCGGATTCATCCAGGATCTCGGTTAAGACCCCCGCGGGTTGCAAACCGGCCATGCGGGGCAGGTCGACGGCCGCCTCGGTATGACCCGCTCTGCGCAGGACCCCACCCTCCTTGGCCAGCAAAGGGTAAACGTGCCCCGGTCGCACGAAGTCCTCCGGCCGAGACTCGGGGTTAGCCAGATGGCGGATCGTCATGGCGCGTTCGGCAGCCGTGATTCCCGTCTTGCAATCCCGATGGTCCACTGGCGTCAGAAAGGCCGTTTGCAATGGGGCGTTGTTGTGATCGACGATGGGGCGCAGTTCCAGGCGATTGGCGGTTGCAGGCAGGATCGGGCAACAGAGTTGCCCGTGTCCTTGCAACATGAAATTGATCGTTTCCGGGGTTACCAGTTCGGCGGCGCAAATGAAATCGCCCTCGTTCTCGCGGTCCTCTGCGTCCAACACGATGACGACTTCGCCGCGCTGGATGGCGTCGACAGCCGCTTGGACGGTACTGAATCCTTTGGTCATGTTTTGTTCTCTGCAACGGTGGGAGACCTGGCACAACGCTCTAGGCCGACGACCGGGTGGGGCGGAGTGGCCAAGGTGCACCGTGTTCCGTGGCACAGCCCCGCGGCTGCGACCAAAATGCGTTCGCACAGGTACGACTTTTCTATATTATAGGTGCTCGCCTCTCTCCGTCTGCGGTACTTGCGAATAATCGCGGGCCCGGTTCGTCCTGCTGACCAGAGATGTGTCGATCCCGCGCGTCAGCGTGCCGCCCCGGCGTCCAGGCCTCAATGCCCGCCGCAGCGCGGTCCGCCAGCATCCGTATTGGAACCCATGCACCCCCAACGCCACTCGCTGCTCCCGTCATCCACCAGGTGCATCGCCATCGATGCAGTGTCGATAGGCGGGCATGCTCGATTTGAAAAGGAATGGTCGTGATGTTGCCGCGCGAAGAGTACGTCGAACAGGCTTATTTTTTCAACACGCTGCTGTCGCGTATCGGCCAGAACATCCCGTTGCAAGAACTGCTGGAACAAACTCGGCACGAACTTCTGGCCTCCACCAAATTGCCCATGGCGATCGACCTGATGCTGGCGGAGCTGAAGCACAAGGGGTTGATGGGGACTGCCATGCAGATGCTGTCGCACTACTTTGTTCCTTATCAGACGTTCTTGATTCAGGAAGCCGAGTTGGACACCGGCAAGTTTGATTATCGTACCGCTTTGAAAATCCTGGCCGCCGAGGCGGAATACCGCACGCGAGAGAACTTCGATCCGCAAGGTCTGCTCTTCTTTCAATTCGAAGCCATCTCACGCAACCGGCTGAGTTACGACCGAGGTTTGCTGGCCATGTCCCGGGACCCAGCATACTCGTCGGCTTGGAGTGAGTGGTTGCTATTGGTGCGGCGGCAGTTGGGCCTGGTCGAGCTGGCCGACTTGATCTACGTTCGCAGCGAGTACTATCAGCAGAAGCAAAGTCGCTATGGCGCAAGCGATCCCGAGGCCCCCGTCCTGTTTGGATTGCCCGAGGGACGCATCGCGCACGCCAATCGCCGCAAGGACCCTTTGTTTCTATTCGCCGCCATGCAACGGCATTTGGGGTATCCGTCGGTGCCCCGCGTTGATCCGGTGGATCCCATTCCGTCGCTCGTGCCCCAACTGGCGCGCCGGATCGAGCGGTTGGAAAGCAGGATCAAATTGCTGGAGGAGGAGCAGAGGGGCGGTATCGATATCACGAAGTTCTACAAATCGGGAAAAATCCCCGCTGCCGGCGACGATTTGCTCGACTTCGGCTGATGGTCGCACCGTGGCTCATCCGCATGGCTGGTCCCCATCCTACAACTCCCCGTGCAGAACCAGAGATGCTCGGCTTGAGGATCAGATCTGGGGCCGCGTTCGGTGTTGCCCGTGCCATCCGACAAAGCTAGGAAAACTGCGGAAAGGGAGACCAGAATGACGGTTTACCCTGCAGGTCCATGGCAAGTATACTGCAGCAGGCGCAGTTATATCAGACGCCCATCAGTTCGCGGTTCATCCAATCAGAGTCGACTTAACCCAGCGGTCTTTTCATGCTCAAAGAAGACAAGAACGTTCGCAAGTTGATCCTCGATCGCGAAGGCCGAGAAGGGATGCGTGCAGCCGGTCGTTTCAACGCCCAACTGATGGACGAGGTTCGCCAGCATATTCGCGCTGGGGTGACCACCGGGGAAATCGACCGCATCGTCCAGGAATTCACCAGGGATCACGGGCACACGCCGGCGACCCTGGGATATCTCGGATATCCCAAGAGCTGTTGCACGAGCATCAATGACGTGATTTGCCACGGCATCCCCGACGACACGGTGCTGCGCGAGGGAGACATCGTCAATGTGGACATTACAACGATTGTCGACGGCTGGCACGGTGACCAATCAGAGACCTTCATTATTCCGCCTGCGACCGAGGAAGCCGTGGCGGTGACCCAGACCGCTTTCGATTGCTTGTACCTGGCGATCGACGCGATCTTTCCGGGATGTACCATCAGCACGATCGGGGATGCAATCGTGGCGGAGGCCAAACGTCGCGGGTTTTCGGTTGTGCGCGAGTACGTGGGACACGGCTTGGGGCGGGTCTTTCACCAGCCCCCGAACATCCCCCACTTTCCAGATCGACGCTCGCGACAGCAGAAACTACTGCCCGGGATGTGCTTTACCATCGAACCGATGATCAATGCCGGCAGCCGGTTCACGATGCTCGATAAATCGGACGGCTGGACGGTCCGTACCCGCGACGGGAAGCTGTCCGCACAATTCGAGCACACTATCCTGATGACCGAGGACGGTCCGGAGATATTGACGTTGACCGAGCATGGCCCCTCGAAAGGGCATCGGTTTAACGGCCAGCCCTAAGCCCGCTCTGCAGGAATCCTAACGGCCGCCATCGGTTTTTGCCGTTTACGTTGCCGCAGCAGGCTCGGCGGCCTGGCTGTGAGTTTCTGTGACGCAGGTGGGAGCTCCCTGCTGTTGTTCGAGTTGCTCGTTGAGCAGACGTACCTCTTCTTCCAGATGCTCGATCCGCGCGACTACGCGGTTGAAGTCCGAGGCCAGTTCCGTCCAAAAGTCACCGTTGCGGAACCGCAATTCCCCGGGATTTTCGCCGTCGCCCACGGCCCGCAAATAGCGTCGGAACCGGAAAATCGGGCCGGCGAAACGTGCGCTGAGCTTGACGGTATCGTACGTAAAGGCCGGGATGATGGAGAGCATCAGCAGCCAGAAAAAGGTGTAATTGGACCATACCGCGGCCAGTGGACGCAGCATACCGTCGCCCGGTTCTGAGACGAAAACTTCGACGGTCCACAGACACAGAATCGCCAAGAGCATGAACATGCACCAGTGCCCGATGATGCGTCTGGCCAGCGCGCCTTGGACCTGAGGATCCACAAAGACCTTGCGGCGAAGAGCTTTAATGTTTTTCTCGTCGGTTGGCATGAAGAGTCCTCCAAATCGATATGCAGGCCACGCTGTCCGGACGCACTGTTCACCCTTTTCGGCCTTGCCGCGGTTGTTCTGAGGTGTCCCTAGGTAGCATAGGTTGCGGGGCGTTCCCGAGAAGTTTCGGAGCTTGATAGCAAGGGTTTTCCTCCCACCCCGCGGTCCGTTGGTAACGGATGTAGGGGCCAAGGTCATCCCGGAGACCCCCGCAGCCGGTGGGTATGTGGCCCTCCAGTTGCGATCCGAAGGCGGGAGCGTTAGATTTACTGCAGCGGCGATGTGCAAACAGTCGCGTTTTCCCCTGTCTCTCGGTCGTCACCGCGGTAACGGCCGCTTGTCGTAATTTCATCCGGGAACGCGCTGGACAGAGGGTGCGTCGCCGCTCGATGAGTCCTCGAGTATCCATCCTCGCGACTTTTTGGAGAAATCGTGCTTGTCTGTCGCGGTTCCATGGATCTCTGGTCCCGCTGCGTTGTGCGTGTTCGCTGTCAACAAGGCGGGGGTAGGTGATCTCTGTGAACGTAGACGATCGCCCCGATCGGATCCTGGCGACATACAGGACGGTTTCGAAGACTGATGAAGAACTGTGTTTTCAAGGTGTTCCATTGAATTGGCTCGTGCACGTTACGATGCTCGCATGGATGTCACTCCACCGGTTGAAGGCGGGGTGGCTGAAGGTGCGCAGTGATGCAGTGGCGAACCCTCCCTGTAGAGAGCGGCAGGATCACATGCCCCAGCCTCGACGGGCACGTCCCACGAATCAACGGGCGGTGTGGAGGTTTGCTGCTGCACATTGGATCGCATGTCGGTTCCCGTGGTCGTTCCTGACGCCAGCATTTCACCCTCGAACGTTCGCCGATGCGGGAACGCGTCCTGAGGCGCGCTTAGAAGTGCGTCAGACGATCGTTGGACACTCGCCTGTGGCAACGAGGAGCTGGTGTGGGCATCGTGGTGACGGCCGGCGAGCCGAGGCGGACCGCTGGTTTGCGCATCGCCAGAGCATTGCACCTTGCAACGCAAGCAGGCATTCTTTCATCGGTTCCGGAGTCGCGCAATGACCGTAAGGAAAGGCGTAGTCTGTGATAACCGATCAAGTTTTTTTGGCTCTTCCCGTGGGGCCAGTGATGGCTCAGGTCAGCGCGTGGTTACCTGCCCTGACCGGTGCCGTCGGATTGCTGTTGGGAGTGGTGGGGGTCCTGTTGGTGTTTTACCTCCGCGGTCGCGATTTGAAGTCGCAGGCGGCCTCCATCCTGGACAAAGCCAAAACGGATGCGGCCAACGTCTTGAGGGAAGCGGAGTTGGAGGCCAAGGAGCGAGCGCTCCAGCAGAAACAGCAATTCGATCAGGAAGCGAATAAACTCCGCAGCGAGTTTCGCAAAAAAGAAGCGGCGCTCGATCGACGCGAGGAACTGCTGCAGCAGTCGGCCGATGATCTGCGCAAGCAGGAAAAAATGGTCGAAGCCAACCAGCGCCGGCTAACCGAAAAAATTCAGGAGGCAACCCAGCGTTCCGAAAAACTTCAACGGTTGCTCCAGGAACAAGCCCAGAAATTGCAGCAAATCTCTGGAATGAGCCGTGAGGAAGCACGGTCTGAGCTCGTTCGGGTGCTCGAGCAAGAGTTGGAGCAGGAGGTTGGTACCCTGATCCTCAAGCACGAGAAACGTGTGCAGGAGGTGGCCGACCAGAAGGCGCGCGACATCATTTTGACGGCCATGCAACGCTACGCTGCCGCGCACACGGCCGATTCCACGACCAGCACCGTCGACATCCCCAACGATGAGATGAAGGGAAGGATCATCGGACGCGAAGGCCGCAATATACGCGCGTTCGAAAAGGCTACCGGCGTGGATGTCATCATCGACGATACTCCTGGTGTGGTCATCGTCAGCGGATTCGATCCGGTACGCCGCGAAGTCGCTCGGCAAGCCTTGGATAAACTCATCGCCGATGGCCGCATTCACCCGTCGCGCATCGAGGAGATTGTGGCGGAGACCGAGAAAGAACTGGATGCGTTCATTCGCCGCAAAGGCCAAGAAGCGGCCGACGAAGTCAATGTGCCGGGGTTGCACGATAAGATCGTCTACATGCTGGGGCGTCTGCATTTTCGTACCAGTTTCAGTCAAAACGTGTTGCGGCACAGCGTGGAAGTCGCTTTCCTTTCCGGGCTGATGGCCGAAATGATCGGGTTGGACCCCGACGTGGCACGGCGGGCCGGATTGCTGCACGACATTGGAAAAGCAGCGGACCATGAGCTGGAGGGAGGGCACCCGAAGATTGGTGCCGACCTGCTGCGGCGCCATGGGGAAAACGAGATTGTGGTCCACGCCGCTCTAGGGC
>RFIQ01000422.1 GCA_003695565.1 Planctomycetota bacterium
CCTCCTCGGCTTCGCGACTCAAGTCGGATTGGCCCAGGTAGGCGGCGACGACGGCCACTTGCGCCCACAACTGCACGTGCGTGGGGTACCGCTGGATCGATCGCTGGTAATACGCCAAGGCGACTTGCAGCCACGGTTCGACCGGGAGCCCCCGGGCTGTTGCCCCCGCCGCCAACTCCAGGGTACGGTCGCCGGCCGATCTCCAGGTGGCGAACGATGCCTCTTCCCACGCCATCCACGCGTCGAGTGCAGCCACCGCCCTCCGGGCTTGGACGTCGTATTCCGCGACCGGGGCGGCCAGCGCCTTACCCACGGCCGCTTGAGCCTGTGCCGCCACCACGGCCGCTTCCCAGGGATCGGCCCGCCGGGCTTTCTCCAACCAGGTGTCACGGTCCGTCGCATCGGCAGCATATTGCGCCTGCTGCAGGTAATTCCAGCAGCGGGTAACGGGAATCCACTCCTGGAAGAGAAAACCGGCCAACAACACCCCCCAAACTCCGGCTGTCAGCCAGCGGCTGGCGCGCCCTCCGACCGCGTCCTCTCCCCCCAGCGCTGCCGCAGGGACACGGTGTTCGGCAGCCTGCCGGTGCGGCCAGGTGAGGACCGCGATGACCATCAACCAAGGGACAGCAATTCCGGGCGCCTGCCAGGAACCAGCGACGCACAAGCTGATCAGCACCGCCAAGGCCGCGGTGGCCCCAACCGCCGGTTGGACCAACCCTTGCCGCAGCGGCCAAACCGACCAGGCGAACAACAGGGCTGCCGACCAGGCCACGGCGTGGGCTTCCAAGTCAATCCCTTGCAACAACCCGATTCCCGCCAGGCAAAGCGCCCCTCCCACCAGCCCACCGCCCGCGGCCCACCTCTGCTGCCAGTTCGCCGCGGGCTGGTCGTCCCCATCGCGCGACCGACCGAAGTCGACCAAACCCCACACGCGACGACCAACCCAAGCCGCCGCGCAAATGGCCACGGGCACGGAGAAACTGGCGGCCAGATCCAACATCCAGTTGTGCGGATCGGCAACCTCTTCGCTGGCGGTGGGCAATTTGTAGTACGGATAATAGTTCTGAAAATTCCCCAGCCCCACTCCGAACCAGGGATGATCGAGGATCATCCGCCAGGTCGCTTGCCAATACTCCCAGCGGTAGATCAAACTCTTCGGCGCCTCGCTGAGCACGAGAAAATCGCGCTGCATCAGGACGACGACGCCTCCCACGGCGACCAGCAGCAGGCCCGCGACGGCTCCTACAACCTGCCATCCCCAATCCTTCCCGCCGCTTGCCCACCGCGTGCGACTCCAGTACCAGGCTCCAATCAGGCTGGCCGCCAGGGCTGTGCCCAGCCAGGCACCGCGACTGCGCGTCAACAGCCAACACACGAACACGACGGCCAATCCCCCCAAGGTCGCCGCCCAGGCCCTGATCTCCGCGGGCGGCCTGCGCGTCCCAGGGCGGGAACGCAGTGCAGGTCCTCGTGCTGCGACGGTGAGCGATGCCGCATCCGGCCCCGACCTTGGCGACTGGGCTCCACCTCGCCCCATCCCCACCGCCGCCCCGGCCAACAAGACCAATGCCAGAGTCAACGTGGTGGCCAGCGAATTGGCCAGAGCGAACGTGGCATAGGGCTCTGGGCTGTACAACCGGTCTCGAAACCGAGCCCGCTGAGGCGACCCCTCCGGCGCAATCTGTTGTGCAGCAGCCAGCATCGCCTCGGGATCCGCTTCGAACTGGGCCCGCAACCGAGGCATTACCACCCACGCCTGATGCAACCCATAAGCCGCCAGACCGACGCACCCGGCCAGCACGATCAACATCAACGTCGATCGAATGGCAGACATCGCACGGCAGGCGCGATTGGTTGCAAAGAACCATCCCGCCAGGCCAATCACATGCCACACGCCGTGCCAGGCAGTACGGGGATTATTCTCGGCGGCGGCCGCGATGGCTCCCAGCGAAATCCATGCCGCCACGCCCAACCAAACCAACCAGGCCGATGCAGCCCATCTCCCGGATGCGGGCCGACCCCCATTCGGGACGCGAAAATCCTTTAGGAAGACCGCGGCCAGAGTCGCCAACACCAACCACCCCAGGTTTTGAGGAAGTGCCGCCCCTTGGAACACGCTGACCGAATCCAGCGGAGCCAACAGAGACCACACCAACGCACAGGGAACGCCCGCCGCGATCGCTCGCGCGGCCCATCGCTCCAGCGACCGATCGGTCCCCTGTGCGGCCGTGGATGTGGCGCGCCTACGGTTGCTCATCTCCGCCCCCCTGCCCCCGGCGGACCGACTCCAGGACCCGGATCACGCACAACACCAGCACCGTTTGCGCCACGACGAAACCGGCCCCGATCCAATCGGTGCGCGGCAACATCCAAGCGCCCAACGAACATGCCGCGGTGGCCAGACAGACGGTCATCACCGCTTGCTCCTTCGTCATCCCCAGGTCCACCAGGCGGTGTGAAAAGTGGCGTTTATCCGCCTCGAACGGACTGCGGCCTTCACTCAATCGGATCAAAATCACACTGACCATGTCGTACAGCGGAATCGCCAGAACCACCAACGGGGCGACGACTGCATGCGGGTGCTCCCCGCGATATCCCGTATAGGTGGCTAGCAAGGTCGCTACGGCAATCCAAAAACCGATGAAATAGCTGCCCGCATCTCCCATGAAAATCTTGGCCGGTGGCCAGTTGTGTTTCAGGAATCCCAGCACTGCCCCGACCAGGATCAATAGCATGGCGGCGACGAACAACTGCGGCTGCGATGCCCCCCCATCGGGTTCCATCAACAACATCCCTGCCAGCATCGCCGCGCAGATCACCGCCACGCCTCCACTGAGGGCATCCATGTTGTCCAGCATGTTGAAGGAGTTGATGAGGGCCACGATCCACACCACACTCAACAAACTGGTCAGCCAGGGCAGGTCGATGAAGGCGGTCAAATGCAGCCCCTGCCAATAGACGCAACCGGCGGCGACGGCGAATTCGATCCCCAATCGGACCCACCAAGGCAATCCCCGGCGATCGTCGGCCAGCCCGACCAACATCAGCGCAGTCCCTCCCAGGACCAACCCCCAGACTTCTGGAATCTTATCCCGCATCCCTCCCATGTAGGCGTGGATCGACCCGGGCAACCGCTCCCATACCGCCGGTATCGCTGGCAACAACACGACCAACAGGGTTCCCATCCCCAGCGTGCCGACGACCCCCGCCCATATCCCCAGGCCTCCGCCCAGCGGCACCGGGCGTGTATGCACTTTGCGAACTCCCGGACGGTCGACCAGCCCCAAGCGATCAGCAAAGCGGCACACTACCCCTACGACCGACCAGGAAATTCCAGCGGCTGTCAGGACACTGGCAATCATCCCCACTACCAACCACGATACCGTCACGCTGTTTTCTCCGGTTGGGGCGTGGAACGCTGGTCGGCAGAATCCCCCACCGCTCGCCGAAACCGTTTCAGTTCCTGACGAGCTCGATTGAGAAACTGGTGGTACTCGCTGCGTCGATAGTCGGGATAGGTCCAAGGCCAGGGCTCCCATTGCCCGGCGCGATACCGCAAACAGGGTTCGGCATAGATTCCCTGGGACAAGTAGATGCGGTGCGCTCGATCCTTGGCACTGGCCAACACCAACTTGTGCAAGGTCACGTACCCGGGATCGATGTTCAGCGGTCGCCGCACGGGGTATCCACCATCCTCAGCCAATTGCGCTTCCCAGCGGTTGCTCTGGAGCTTCCACACTGGCAAGTGGCTCGGATCGATCAACCCCTCGACGACCAGCAACTGCTTGCACAGCGGCCCACCCATCTCCGCCTCGTAATAGGCGGTCTCGCGATGCACCAGGCGGGGGCTGGCCAGGGCGACCGGTCCCCAGTTTCGCTGGACACAGTCCACCGCCCAATCCAACGCGGATTGATACCGACTAAAGACGGCCACGAACAGCAGCCCCGGTGGAGGAGGTTGCGGAATGGCCATCGGTGCATACCCCTGTTCGGAATGAACGCTCGAATCATCGACGCGGGACAACGCCGCCACAGTACCCGTACTGCGGTCCCACGGCCAACCTGCATGGCCCCGAATTTCCCCTGCCGCATCCCTGACCGCGTCAGTAGGCCTTGGCGAACACCGCACGGCGTTGCGCAGGCTGGCCGGTATAGAAGCAGACTCCCGGTTGGTCGTTGCCCTCCAATGGTATACAGCGAATCGTCACTTTGAGTTCATTCAACAGGGGCTGCAACGCCTCTTCGGATGCGAAATAAGCGACGGCGAATCCACCGTGAATCTCGGGGCGATCCGGGTTCTTCGGAGTGAACAAGGCTCGGAAGTCCGCTTCGTTGGTGATCTCATGCGTGTGTTCGCGTTGCATGGCCAGCGCCCGGTCGTACAGGTTCTGCTGAATCGCGTCGAGCATCTGCGGGAGTTGTTCCACGAACTGGGCGCGCGGCAAACTCTGTTGCTGGCCGGTATCCCTCCGGGCCACGAAAACAGCCTGGCCAGCGATATCCTTCGGACCGACTTCCACCCGGAGGGGAACGCCCCGCTTAACGTGATACCACTTCTTCTCGCCTCCCCTTAGATCCCGGTCATCGATTTCCACTTCGATGGCGCGCCCGGCATAGACTTTGCCGGCGATCTCTTGTTGCAAGCTATTGCAGTACTCAAGGACCTGCACCCGCGACTGCTCATCGCGGTAGATGGGTAAGATGACGACATGGCTGGGGGCCAATCTGGGAGGAACCACCATACCATCGTCGTCGGCATGCGTCATGATCATGGCACCGATCAACCGCGTGCTCACCCCCCAAGACGTCGTCCAGGCATAGGCCATTTGTCCGTTCTGATCCTGGAAACGGATTTCCTGCGCTTGGGAAAAGTTCTGACCCAGGAAATGGCTGGTACCGGCCTGCAAGGCTTTTCGATCCTGCATCATGGCCTCGATCGAGACGGTGATGTCGGCGCCGGGAAAGCGCTCCAGAGGCGTCTTCTCGCCCCGAATGACCGGCATGGCCATCCAGTTTTCGGCAAAATCGGCATACACGTCCAGCATCCGGTAGGTCTCCTCCAACGCCTCCTCCTTGGTGGCGTGCACCGTATGCCCTTCTTGCCACAGGAATTCGGCGGTGCGGAGGAACAACCGCGTCCGCATCTCCCACCGCACCACATTGGCCCATTGATTGATCTTGATCGGCAGGTCGCGATAGGACTGAACCCACTTGGAATACATGGCGCCGATGATCGTCTCGCTGGTGGGCCGCACGATCAGGGGCTCCTCCAGCGGGCCGGCGGGGCGCAATCCGCCGGTCTCTGGATCCGGTTCCAATCGATGGTGCGTGACGACCGCGCATTCCTTGGCGAAGCCTTCGACGTGCTGGGCCTCCTTTTCTAGGAAGCTCATGGGGATGAACAGGGGGAAGTAGGCGTTCTGGTGCCCGGTCTGTTTGAACTTCCTGTCCAGCACCCGCTGCATGTTCTCCCACAGGGCGTAACCCCACGGTTTGATCACCATGCAGCCGCGAACCGGGCTGGTTTCCGCCAGGTCGGCCGCTCGGATCACCTGCTGGTACCATTCGGGATAGTCTTCCGCGCGAGTGGGCGTAATGGCCGTCTTCGGTTTCTTGTTCATCAGGTCGATTCCCAATTCCAGCTACGTGCTACACACCGGAGCAGAATGCCGCTGGGACCGCCGCGGCGAAACGGTTCGATTATGAGGATTCTTGGGCTACCGCCTAGCCGACTCCAGGGTCCTGCCCCCTCCATCCGGTGGAAATGACATGCAGAGTGTACGGTTTGCGCCGTCAATATGGATTGACCGGCCGTTGCCCGTCAGGGAACCTCCGAAAACTTCCCCAGATTTTCTAGCCCTTGCGCAAACGCGCCCTATGCTTCCGTACGCAGCCAAGAAACAACATGTGTCGCCTTGGCAATATCGAAACGATTCTTGTCCCGCTTCCGTTACAGGAGAAAACTACCATGACGAAGCACGTTCGCCCGACCAACGGCCGACGACGCAAGGGGTTCTCTTTGCTCGAACTCTTGGCTGTGGTCACCATCCTCGGCGTTATCGCCGCAGTAGTCATCCCGCGCGTTTCGACCTCGAAGAAGGGCGCGCAGGAACAAGCCAACAACCAGAACATCTCCGAGATCAACGGTGCCATCGAGCGATGGTACTTCGAGAAGGGCACCTGGCCCAAGGCCGACCTGTCCGACATCGGCGCCGATCCGAACTACTTCCCGGACGGACTGCCTAAGAACCCGGTGACCGGTGCTTCCTACACCATGGATACCACCACGCACCGCGTGAAGAAATAACGCCCGAGAGGATGCGAGGTGCCGCTTCGGTGGCACCTCGCACCTAAATCACCTCGCACAGCGCGCGGTCGCCCGGCGATCGCGCGTTGGCGCGCATTTCCCGCTCTCTTCGTTCCGGTGTGTCCCGTCATGCTTGCCAATGCTCGGTCTTCTGCCCACCCCAGCATCCGCCGCGGCATGAGCCTGTTGGAATTGCTGGCCGTCGCAACGCTGATGGGTATATTCGCTTCGGTTGCCACGATGCGCTTGGGTCGCGACATTTTCGGCGACAGCGGCGCCCGCAGCGAAGCTCGTAAGATCAGCCTGGGGATGATGGAAGCCCAGAGGTCGGCCATCCTCACCGGGCAAACGCATGGCATCCAATTCCACGGCCCGCTCAACCGTATCACCGCCTGGTCGGTAGTCCGTGTCTCCCCGACCGGCAGCCGCATAAAGGTCGACGGCCCCACGGACATTCCAGGGGAACTGCAGGTCTCGGTGGATTCGAACGAGGTCTTGTTCGACTTCGAAGGCAACGGCAACCGCCGAATCCAAGTGGACCTGGTGGGACCACACCGCAAATGGCGCATTATCGTGATGCCATTGACCCGGATGATCGACTGCTCGGAGGTGCCC
>RFIQ01000423.1 GCA_003695565.1 Planctomycetota bacterium
CAAACTGGTAGCCGAACTGGCGGATGAGTTCAAGAAGTCGCTCAAGCAAATCAAGGCCAATTAGGCCGCGAGGGACTCGCGGGCAACTCTGGGAAGGTTGCTGAGCCGCGAGGGACTCGCGGGCGACTCTGCGGAGGTTATTATGCCTTGCTCTCGCCGGGTGCTGCTGTCGATGCGGGCGTACCGCGTAAGCATGCGGCCAACACGGCTCCGGCAATCGCCCAGTTCACGATATGGTAAACCCCGACGAAGGCAACGTGGCTGAGGGGGTGATGCCACCAAATGCTGTCGCCAACCTCGACCCACAACGTGGCTAGCACGCCGAATCCCGTGACTTGAGCCCATCTGGCTGTGTAGCAGCACATGGGACCGCAGGCCTGCAGCAGTACGCTGGCCAGGAGAGCGGAGGCAAGCATGTGCAGGAAACCCTTTAGCATGACCATTCCCATTGCTGCGCCCGCCATTCCTGCCGGATCATAGACGATCTGGACGAATGGCCCTTGTTCTTGTTGGCGCTGAAACTCCTGTTCCATTCCTTCGTGGTCCGGCGAAGATCCGTCAACCCATGGGTACTGATACACGCCTGCGGCAGGCAACTCGCGTTTCAGGCTTTCGAGGGTCGCGGTCCCGTATGCACTTAACGGTTTCCATGGGCTGATGGCTACCGCCAACACGGCCCAGAATAGGAACCCCCACACGAACATGGCGATGGCACCGAGCAGGCTTGCGATGAGCAATCGACGAACCATTATGAGGGCTTCCTATGGTTGGGAGCGGATGATTGCACCCCGATGAATAGGGCTAGTAGGATCCCGGCGATTGTACCGCCAAAGAGGAAGACCAGGAATGGAACGGGGCTCTGCGACCAGGGCCAGTTGTCGGTCAACGTAGTGCCGAAGATGGCGGCCAGGGTCGCCAAGGGAAAAAACAGGGCGGCCAGAACATTCAAGCGGTGCGCGGCTACCGACATACCGCGGCTAGCCACGGCTTGCTCCTCGGCTCGACGCACCAAGGCAACTTCCAACGCGTCCTTGGCATACTGGTAGGTGAGTTCCGCCGTGCGGGTCAGTTCATACGCCTGGTCGCGCCAATCGATCAGTTCCGGCACGTCTGGTCGGCTCTTGCGAGCGTCCTGCAAGACTCCGTACAGGTTGGTGATGGCCCGCGCCACCGGTGCCAGGCTCTCCAGGACCTTCAGGTATTCGTCGGCCGTGTGCGCCCGGTTCTCCGCCACGTCCAATTCATCGAGTCGGGCTGCGTATCGTTCCAGGAGGCGGTCGATGCCGGATTGGCCAGAGGAGTCGATGCTGCAATGCCATGTCTTCGCCGCATCCAGCCAGAAGAGAATGCCCCTACGGCGATCCTCACCGAAGGCAGGAACGTCGTGCGCGACGATCAGCAACTGGCCTTCGTGTTCCATCAGTCGTTGACGCCCGGCCGATCGTCCCAACCGGCGACGAAAGGCGTCGGGAAGATCCCAGTCGGCAGGGACCAAAGGGGAATCTGGCATTGTGCTGCCCTCGGTATAGGGAACCTCCGGGTTAGTCTGTTAGCAGTTGAATGTACCTGGCCCGTGCCGCCGCGGGTACTGCCAGCCCCGATTCAGGCTCGCGCAGCCCCATCCCAGATGGATACCAGGCGCATCTCGTCGATTCCTACTGGGACGGCAACTGCAGCGGCAGCGCGGTTGGGAATCACGTTTCCCAGTAGTCGGATTTGCCAGAACGATGCGTCACACCAGCCCGTCCTGCCGCAAGTGCCATCATCGTCGATTTGCAGCAGGATTGCTGGATCGATCCGCGTGGGCCGGAACCAGGCATCCTGCCGGATCCGGCTGGGCAATTCCACCGCATGCAAACCGCCTCCGATACCGACACCGAGTGCTTTGGCGAGCGCTTCCTTGCATACCCAGGCCGTCAGCAGCGCGTGATTGCTGTCTTCATCCGATGAAGCGCTGCGCTGCCGCTCCAGCAGCTCGCGGGGGCTGAGGATTTGCCGTTCCAGCTCGACCAGGAGGCCTGCCGGTGGCTGCAGTTCCAGGTCCACTCCTACCGGCCGGGCGGCGCAAGCCACCACAGCCCTATCGCCGGAGTGGCTTACATTGAAATGCAACTGAGCCCCATGTGCGGTGGGTTGCAGGTAGGGTTTCCCCCGCGGTTGGTATTTCAGGCCGATGGTGGCCGGGTCGGTATTCAAGTAGCGCCCCAGGATTTGTCGCAGTCGTCCGCGACAGGCGGTCCACCGCCGCCGCAACTGGTCGGTCACCAGCCGATCGGACCGCGCCCGCTCGGCCGGGCTGAGGAGCTGAGCCAGGCATGCCAGTTCGGCGTCCGGCACGTCCAAAGCGACCGGCCAAATATCGACTCGACCGGGCGATACGTCTAGCCTTGCCGCCGTATCACCCTGCGGATGCTCCTCCGGTGCCTGGCATCGATCGTTCACTTACCCCTGATCCCGTCTTGTAAAGCGTTCCATAGCCCGCAATGTCTCACGGCTGACGTGGTGCTCGATTCCTTCGCTGTCGATGGCGGCCGTCTGTTCGCCCACTCCCAGGGCCAACAGGAACTGGTAAACGATGTCGTGGCGATTGCGGGCTTGGGTCGCGACGCGTTTCCCCTTGGTTGTCAGCCGGATGGGACCGTAGGGCTCTGTTTCCACGTATCCGTCCCGCGTCAGCCGTCCGATCGTGCGGCTGACCGTTACATGGCTGACACCGAATCGCCTGGCCAGATCGACGGCGCGGCAAATGCCCTTTTCCCGTTGCACATCGTCGATCGCTTCGACGTAGTCCTCGGCGACTTCGGTTGCGTGGTCGGCTCGGATGCGCTCGTGCAATCGGGAATGTTCTGGTTGGTTCACTGGTAATCCCATCGTCGGTCTCGGGACGCTCCCCCTGGCGCGGAACATGGCGGGAGTGGTGCCGGTCGCGTTGCCGGAGTGTGCGTCTTCACGGTCATCAGCAATTCGGTTTCACATGCCACGGGCGGGACGGTTGGTCTCGATTCCCACCATTGTTGTTTGTACCCCTTGCACCCATTTTTAGCCCAGGCTACATTTGGAGGCGAAGTTTAGCGCAGGCTACATTTTCTGGCGGTCGCGCTGGTTGCCGCTCGGCGCGTGGGGTTATGCGGGCTGTCACTCTCCTTGATACGGAAGGGAAATGGGGCGATGAGGACGAGATGCGAAGAACGTTCGGGATTTACGTTGGTGGAGTTATTGGTGGTGATTGCCATCATCGGGATGCTGGTCGGGTTGTTGCTGCCGGCTGTACAAGCAGCCCGCGAGGCAGCTCGGCGCATGCAGTGCGCGAACAATCTCAAGCAATTGGGGCTGGCGCTGCACAACTACGAAACGGCCATGCGGAGATTTCCCGCAGGATATTGTAGCTTTGCTACCAGAGATGGGCGAGGTCCAGCATGGGCTCACATCGATCCGGTGACGTGGGATGCAGCGCCCGGGTGGGGATGGGGAGCTCTGATCCTGCCCTACCTGGAACAAGCCAATCTGTTCAATCAGTTGCGCTTCGATCGGGCGATCTGGGATCCAGTCAATGCCCAGCCGATCCGACAGGCTGTGCCCGTGTACGCGTGTCCGTCGTCGAGCGGTCCTGCCCAGGCTTTCTTGCTGCGCGATGCGTCGAACGCGCCGTTGCGAGTTGCGGGACAAACGATTCGGGTTGGCCGATCTCATTACGTGGCCAGCCATGGTCAGGAATCGTGCTGGGGTGAGTGCGGAGCGGCGACGACCGGTATCATTTTCACCGATATCTACACCGGGAAGACAACCACGGTGACCATCAACGGCGATGCCTCGCGGGTGGCCGACGGTCCCTTTTTCCGCAATTCTGGGACCAAGGCAGCGGCGGTGACCGACGGATTGTCGAATACCGTTTTTCTGGGCGAGCACTCGTCGCGGCTCAGCGACAAGACATGGGTGGGTGTGGTACCGGGAGCGTTTGTGCACCCCCGATTCCGCACGCCGGAGAATGGCTCCGACGCGGCCGCTACATTGACACTGGTGCACGCGGGGCCCAGTGGCGGGGAGCTCGATATTACCGGCCAGCCGATTATCCATCCGATCAACTTCCCCACCCTGCACGTAGGGCAGATGTACGCCGAACACCCGGGCGGCGGTCAGGTGGCGTTGGGAGATGGTTCGGTTCGTTTCGTGGCCGAAACCGTGGATCTTTTCCTGTGGGCTGAGCTGTCGAGCATGGCTGAGGGAGAGGTGATCGATTTCGGTGGTTTATAGGAATGACGCGATGCATCTGCGAAACATATCGGTTCGCTCATGGACCGTTTGGTTGGGAGTGGGGTTAATCTTGGCCGTCGGTTGGTGGTGGCTGCACCAGCCGTACGGCGAGACGACGCCACGCGGTTACGCGTATGCCACGGCGATGTTCGCGGCCTGCAACCAACGCGATCGGAGTCGATTGGAGGAGATCTCCTCGATGATTCGAAAGGACGTGCAAGCGGGCATCTTGCAGCGCCAGGAAGCCGAGTGGTTGGAGCAGATCATCGAGTGGGGACGGGCGGAAAAGTGGGAACGCGCCAATCGGGAGATCCGCAAGCTGATGTTGCGCCAAGCGAGCCCCGTGGACAGCGATGCCGTCCCCGCCCCGCCCCATGAGCATTGAACCGAATCCGGTGGCCAGCTCGCGGGCAGGGCGATCCCTCGCTTCCATCTAGTTGCGTGGACCAGAGGTTACTCGAGATAGGTGCTGCCATCGGCCATGGCGATGTAATGCTGCAGCAGCTCGTCGGCATCCTGCTGGCTGAGCTGGCCGGCCGCTACACGTCCAGACAGCATTCGCTGGAACCCGTTTTGCAGATGCCCCAAGTCATAGCGGGCGAATTGCATCATTTCGCGAATGGGGCTGCCAGGGACGATTTTCTTGACGTGGAACGCTCCCTGTTCGTCGACCACGATATGCGCCTCGTTGGGATTGCCGAAAAGGTTGTGGTGGCTGCCCATCACTTCCTGGTAGGCTCCCACCAAAAAGATTCCCAGGTAATACGTATCTCCCGGGGTCCAGGCGTGGACATCCAGCGTTTGTTTGACATCTTTCAAGTCCACGAAGCGGTCGATCTTACCGTCGCTATCGCAGGTGACGTCGACCAGCGTGGCATAGTCCGTGGGCGATTCGTTCAAGCGATGGATGGGGACCACGGGAAACAGTTGGCGGATAGCCCACGAGTCGGGCGCCGAGCGGAATAACGAAAAATTGCACAGGTATTTGGAGGCCAGGTTGCGCTTCAGTTGCTCGAATTCCTCGTCGGGAAAGCCGTTTTGTTCGGCCAGTTTCAATGCCCGGGCGCAGATCTCCCAGAACAGCACGTCCCCTTTGGCTCGGTCCTCCAGGCTGACCAGGCCCAGGTTGAACTGTATCTGCAACTCGTCTTTCAATTGCAGCGCATCGTGATAATACTCCGCGTAGTTCTTTGCGTTGATGTTGTCGCACAAATCCTTCAATTCAGTGATCACCTGCGGATCATCTTCGTCGATCGATACTTCCGGTTGGTCGTCGGCAAATGTCTCGATCTCCTCGCGGATGCAAGTGACGAAAACCGAATGGTAGGCCGTCATGAACCGCCCGCTCTCGGTCACCAGGTTGGGGTGCGGCACATCTTCCTCATCGCAAATCCATTTGAAGGGATATACGACGTCGTTGGCGAATTCCTGCGCCGTGTAATTGACGCTCGAATCGAATCGCGTCTTGGATCCATCGTAATCGACTCCCAACCCGCCGCCGATATCTACGAATTCGATGGGACAGTCCTCCTGTCGCAGTTTAGCGTAAACGCGCGCGGCTTCCTTCATGGCGTTCTTGACGCGTTTGATATCGGTGATTTGAGAACCGATGTGGAAGTGCAGCAGTTTCAGGTGTTCGATCAATCCGGCTTCGCGTAGCAAGCGAATGCATTGCAGGATTTCGGAGGTCGTTAGACCGAATTTGGCGGAATCGCCACCGCTGCTCGACCACTTGCCCGAGCCCCGTGAATAGAGTTTGGCGCGCAGCCCTACCATGGGGATGACGCCGGTCTGGGCGTGCAGTCGGATCAACGCCTGCAATTCGCTCAGCTTTTCGACCACGACGACGACTTGCTTTCCGGCTTGGACCGCCATCACGGCAGCCCGGATGAACGATTCATCTTTGAATCCATTGCACAGCAACAGGGATGGAGATGTTTGTGGCAAGCCCATGGCGGCGTACAGCTCCGCCTTGCTGCCGCACTCCAGCCCGACGCGGACCCGCGCCCCCTCCCGCAGGAATTCCTCCACCACTTCGCGCCGCGGATTGACCTTCATGGGGAACAGGGGGTAGTGCTGGCCCTGGTACTCGAATTCCCGGATGGCGGTCTGATAAGCCTCCGACAGGGCGCGGAGCTGGCTGCCGAGAATCTGCGGAAACCGGAGTAGCAACGGCAGACGCACCCGCCCGCTGTCGACCAAGGCATCGACGATCTGCTTCATGTCGGCGGCACGCGGATCGCCCCGCACCGGACGAACGATCATGTTGCCGTGTTGGTTGATATCGAAATACCCGGCCGACCAGTTCTCGACCCCGTAGGCGGCTTGGACCTGGTTGAGTGTTTCGTCGCGCATCGTTGCGCGGCGGGAATTCTTGTTCGTCGTCTTATGCATCGACGCCTCCGCTCGCTTGCTGCAGGGCCCCGAGCCCCGTCACCTGGCGCTGAATCCGTTTCGTTCCGCTGGCCGTCGCCCACGGACTGGTCGCTGTCCGTGGGCGGTATCGCCGATGCAAAATTCTACCCACCAAACCCTGAATTCTGACAGTGCCGGAGGAAAAATCGTTCGACGCGCCGGCAACGCCTAGTGCGCGTCAGCCGTCAAGACATGCTGATGGTGCAGTCCGCCAGTGGTATCCAGATGTCGGATGACCAATCGCCGATCGTCGCCTTGGCCGCCCAGTTCGAGCTCCAGATAACCGCCGGCCACGCGGAGGAACCGGTGGAAGCGGGGGCGGAAGTCGTCCGGCGACCATCCGCCGGCGTGAGAATCGCTGACCGGTCCTACGGAGAATTCATGCAGACCGGTCTCTGGATCGACGCTGTGGTATTGCCAATGGCGATCACCGCAGACGGAGATCGTGTTCGGGAACGACGCCAGCAAGCGGCGGATCTGTCGGCCTTCGGTGGCGAAATCGGGGTTGGCGTGGTTGTCATGCTTGTTGTCCCGATCGGGGCCGACCAAGGGGGTGGGAGAAATGATGACCTTGAATGCGGCGGTCGATTCCTCCAATGTGCGGGCCAGCCAGGCTTTTTGCTCAGCCCCCCAAATGCTCTTTGCGGGGCCATCGGGTGCCGAGTTCGGCGAACGGAAATCGCGCCCCTCCATCAACCAGACTTGCATGTCGTCTCCCACGTGGAACGTGCGGTAAGGGGGATCGGGCAATCCGGTTTCCTGACGGAAAATCCGCTGACCCATCTCGAACGTAAAGCTCTCGGTCCATGCGAAGTGCTCGCCCGGCCAACTGTCGTTGACGTAGGTGTCGTGATCATCCTTGAGGAAAAACGTGGGCACGTGGCGGTGGAAGTCGACCAACGTAGGAAGTCCGTAGGTGCGTTGCCAATGGTAGTACGCCAGTTCGGGACTGCGGGCGAGCCGGTCGTAATAGACGACATCGCCCGCCATCACGAAGGCGTTCGTGCCTCTCCGTTCCATCGTTCTGTATACGTCGAAGCCGAATGGCCCATCACGATCGGGGAACCCCTGGCACGTACCGACCGCCAACCGAAACTCGGCCGGTGCGTCGGGGATCGGCAAGGTGCGAAAATCAGCGTTGAGGGTGCTGCTGGCTTCTCCCCCGCCGACGCGCCGCACCTGCGTCCGCAATGCATAGTGCGTATTCGGTTGCAAGTCGTCCAAGGCGAACAGGCAGGAGAAATCGCTGCTGGCGTCGACCGGGGTCCAGGGGGTGTAGGTCCAGGCGGGTCCTCCGGACGGCCGGTACCCGACGCGTGCTTCGGCGGAAACTCCCGGCACTGCGTACCGCAGTCCGGCCGTACCGAGTTCCGGCAGGATGGGCTGCTGGTTCTTCCGCCCCTTGTTTCCCGGGGCCGCGAACTGGACGTCGGGGAGATCACCCAAGTTGGGCGCGGGCCACATCGTCGCCCGCACCCATATCGTGGCCCGATCCGGCGCGACCTCGACGATCCGCAGCCCGTTTGCTTGTTGGGGGTTGGTGGACGGATCGACCAGCAACTCGGGCCCCAATGGCGGCCAATCGCCATGTTCCACCGGCACGACCGCTCGCACCGCGTCGATCCAGTTGGCTATGGGAGCGAGGCGGAGGATGCCGGGAATCGCCGCTGCCAATTGCGGATCTCGCGGAACCCGGCCGAGCTCCAGCGATTGGATGGACTCGCCGGACGGATGCTCCTGCAGCATCAACGCCGCCAGCCCTACCGGCAGGACCTCGCGTCCGGTCGCCACCAGTCGCCAGGAGAGTTTGGGATTCTGCTCGCTCAGCCAGGCCAGGCATTGGGCCAGATCGCGGCTGGCCACCATCTCCGGTGTGCTGCCCAGCAGATAGAATCGTCGCACCAATTGGTTTCGCGCGGCAACCGATCCGGCGCGGGCGAACCAATCGGCTCCCCGCCACACCACGAAGTAATGTGACTGGGCGGGTCGCGCGTCCAGCCGGGCGGCGATGCCGGCATGATCCAGCAAGCGGCTGGCATCCTCCCCGTCCCAGGCCTGGTCCAATTGCAGCACGAGGTGGACAACGGCAGGCGACGGAGGATCGGCAGTTTCAGCAATGGTGGCTGGCGCAAAGGCGGCGATGCGCGGCCCGGCACCCTCGTCGGTTGTCGCCCGCCAGAGGGTCCACTTCCACGCCCCTGCCTCTCCCCGCGCGGCCATTCGGATGGCAGCAGGCTGGATCTGCCGGGGCAGGACATGCCACCGCCGCAGTCGAGGCAGCCACTCTTCCTGGCACCGCGCCCAGACGCTGGACGCATCGGTTGCGTCGGCCGGGGTGACGAACCAGCCGGGCAACGAGGTTACCCGTTCGTCGCGCGGTGTCTCGTGCTCGAACACAGCCAGTTGCCGGGGATCCAATTCCTTTTGGGCTGGCGGTTGAATCGCCTCCTGGGGCTGGCCGAGGTGTTTCAACAACCAGTCGAACGCCGGCACGCGCAGCGATTGGGTGTCTGCATGAGGGCCGGGAGCGATGACCAACCCGTACCGGTCGCTGGCTCCCAACGCACCATACAACCGCCTCAGTTGCGCGTCGATGCGCAGAACTCCATCCAGGGGGAAGATGCGGTCGGCGTCGGTGTTGACCAGCAACAACGGGCGGGGCGCGACCAGCGCAGCCAGTTTCCCGTAATCCCATCCGTAGTAGTTCTCGAAGTACATGCAATCGCAATGTCCTTCCACACACCCATCGATCACATGGTTGCGCAAATCGGTGATGCCGGCCACGGGAACCGCCACGCGGATGCGATCGTCCAGGGCGGCGGCGAACCAACTGTAGGCACCCCCGCCACTGCGACCAGTGATGCCCAACCGCGATGTATCGATGTCCTCCCGCTGGCATAACAGATCGATGCCGCGAATCGCATTCCATGCTTCCACCCCGCCGGGCGTGTACCCGCGGCTGATCCAATCCCACCTCCCCAAGTGGTACGTGCCGTGATGCTGGCCGTGCAGTTCTCCCAAGCCGATCGTGTCGATGATCAGGCAGACCACGCCGTGGCGCGCCAGCCACAGCCCATGGTGCTGGTAATGGGTTTTGTTGCCCAGAAATCGTCCATAGTCAGCGACTTTGGCATGCCCGCATACGTACAACACGGCGGGCCATCCCGTTTCCGGCGCGGGCCCCTTGGGGCGATACAGATTGGCCGTGACGTACAGCCCCGGTAGCGACTGGTAATGCAAACGGTCGACCAGAACGGTATCCAATTCCACCGTCCCCGTCACCGAAGTGTGCAGATCCGGTCGCTCTTCCCTGAACAGGGCATCCACGCCCAACATCTCGCGCAATTGGCGTCGCCACCGCCGTTGCAATTGGGGCCAGTTTTCGGCGCTTGCTTGCTCCAGGTCGGCCAAGGTGGCCTGTTCGGCGGTCGCAACCTGGTGGGCAAAAAATTGGGACCACGGTTGCTCCTGCGCCGCCGCGATGGTCGGATAGCCGAAACTTACCGCCAGTGCCGACAGGACCATGGATGCGATGCGCAGCCTCCTCCCCACACCCCGCCATTGCAAGCCAGCTTCCTTGGTCAGTTCCCCATGCGCGACCATGATTAACGCCTTTCCAAATAGAACGATCGATGGCATGCCGGCGGCGCGATCTCCGCGGGAGTTAGAAATCAGCAAGCTGCTGCCAGATTTTCACCCCGAAATTGTAATCATCCCGCCGGTCGCCTGCTGGTCCCTGGGCCGCGGGACGGATGTGCGGCGCCGGCATCGGGCTGGGTGGCCAGCCGATTAGGCGGTTCCGCCGCTGCGAAACGCCTGTTGGGCCTCTCGCAGCCAGTCGATCGCACCCTCCCGGGGTTGCGTCAACCAGTAGGCGTGTTGGTGGTCGACGATCCGCAGACGCCCGTCATGCAGCTTGGCCAGGTGCTCGATGCGAGCGCGATTGGTATAGGTCAGCACCAGATAGCTGTCTTCGGTGCGGATCGACTTGACCAACCACAATGCCGCGTCGATCTTCAGCTCGGCGATCCGAAGCAAACGCTGGGCGGAGTCGGGGATCGGTCCGAAGCGATCGCGCATTTCCTCTCGCAAGTCGTCCAAATGGCCGACGTCGTCGGCTCGGCTCAAACGGCGGTAAAGATCGATGCGATCCCGCAAGTCGGGAACGTAGCTGGTGGGCAGGAAGGCCTCGACCGGCAAGTCCACTTCGACGTCGACCGACAGTTTGGGGGGCTGGTGGGTCAGTTCGCGGACCGCATTGGCAAGCAACTGGCAATACAGTTCGTACCCCACGGCGGCGATGTGTCCGCTCTGTTGCGTCCCCAGCAGATTTCCTGCCCCGCGGATTTCCAGGTCTCGCATGGCGATCCCGAAACCCGCGCCGATCTGGCTGTATTCCTCGATGGCGTGCAACCGCCGCGCCGCGTCGGGGGACAGATGGCGGTGGCGATCGATTACCAGGTAGCAGTAGGCCTGATGTTTATAACGGCCCACCCGGCCCCGCAACTGATGCAATTCGGCCAGCCCATACCGGTGCGCTTCGTTGATAAAGATCGTGTTGGCATTTGGGATATCCAATCCGCTTTCGATGATGGTGGTGGCCAACAGGATGTCGTACTTGTGTTCGATGAAGTCGACCATGACCTGTTCCAGGCGGCCCTCCGGCATCTGGCCGTGCCCGATCACCAACCGCGCCTCGGGAACGATCTGACGCAGCCGGCCCGCCACCTGTTCGATGTCTTGGATGCGGTTGTGGACGAAGTAGATCTGTCCATCGCGGTTCAGTTCCCGCAGTATCGCGTTGCGAATCAGTTTGTCATCGAAGCGAATCGTGCGCGTTTCGACGCTCAGCCGATCTTCCGGCGGCGTTTCCAGATTGGAAATATCCCGCACGCCGACCAGAGACATGTGCAGCGTTCGCGGGATGGGAGTCGCCGACAGGGTCATCACATCGACGTTCTCGCGCAAATGTTTGAGGCGTTCCTTGATTTCGACACCGAAACGCTGCTCTTCGTCGATGATCAGCAATCCCAGGTTGTAGAACTTGACGTCCTGGGATGCCAGGCGATGCGTACCGATGACGATGTCGACCTGACCGGCGGCGATTCGCCGCAGCGTTTCGCGTTGTTCGGCTGGTGTGCAGAAGCGGCTGAGCTTGGCGATGTCGAAAGGGAATTCCGCCATGCGGTCACGAAAGGTCTTGTAATGCTGCTCGGCCAGCACCGTCGTCGGCACCAGCACCGCTACCTGGTACCCGCTGTCGACCGCCTTGAAGGCGGCGCGCATGGCCACTTCCGTCTTTCCGAATCCGACATCGCCGCAAATCAAGCGATCCATGGGACGCGGACGGAGCATGTCCTGCTTGACCGCTTCGATGGCGGCCAACTGGTCCTCGGTTTCCACATAGGAGAACGAGGCATCGAATTGATTCTGCCACATGCTGTCGGGGGCAAAGGCGATGCCGGGGCGGCTGTTGCGACGGGCTTGCAACTCCAGCAGCTCCACGGCCATGTCCTTGACGGCGCGTTCGGCTGCCTGTTTGCGGCGGGCCCATCCGGTCCCCCCGATCTTGGCCAGTTTTGGGCGACTTTTGGTTCCGCCCACGTA
>RFIQ01000424.1 GCA_003695565.1 Planctomycetota bacterium
CCCAATGACTTTGCCCCATGGTTTGCAGCGCGTCCCGCATCTGCCGCCGTGCCGTATCGAGCTTGCTGCTGCCGCCAGTCCCCAGGACCTGCATGCTGGGCGATCGATCGACCAGCACGATGGTCGTATCGGCCGCCGCACCGCTCCAACTGAAGAACCCGCTGGACAGGGGACGAGCGACGGCCAGAATCAACCCGGCGACGGCCAGCGTCCGCATGGCCAGGATCAACCACTGGCGGATCCGAGCCATGCCGCGATTCATGCGGTTGGCCGCCAGCAGGAACATCATGGCCCCCCACTGCCGCGTCTGAAACCTCCATTGGTTGATCAAGTGGATGATGACAGGCAACGCGATTAGGGGCAATGCCGCCAACATCCAAGGCTGGAGAAAACTCATCGCGTGTTTCTCCGGTAGGCTCGGTCCACCAAGAAGTTGGTCAATTCCTGGTCGTAAGGTGCATCGATCGAGATACGGCGATAATCGACTTCCGTTTCCAGGCCAATGCGTTGCATCTTATCCAGGTACTCCGTCACGGCTTGCCGGTAGCGGTCAGCAATCTCAACGGGATCCGCGAACAGGGCTGGCCCCCCTTCCAGATCGACGAATCGTGTGGGGCGCCCCAACGAGAATTGCACTTCCTCCGGATCGAGCAAATGGAACACAGCCACATCGTGGTGGCGAAACCGCAGGTGTTCGAAGCAACTGCGCAGCGATTCGGGTTCGAGAAACAGATCGGACAGGATGACGATCAGGGCTCGTTGCCGCACCGTTTCAGCCAGTTCGTGCAAGACATCGACAATACTGGTGGGACCACTCGGTGTCGCCGATTCCAACGCATCGAAAAGAGTAGTCAGATGGGCGGGGTGGCGGCGTGGCGGAATCTCGTGCTCCACCCCTTGGCCCATGAGAGCCAGTCCTACCGCGTCACCCTGCCCCACAGCCAGGTAGCTGAGCGCGGCTGCCATGCGACGCGCGTAGTCGAGTTTGGTGATCCCCGTCGACCCGAATCCCATCGACCCGCTGACGTCGACGGCAAACATCAAACGCAGATTGGTATCCGCCTCGAACTCTTTGATGTAAAACCGATCGGATCTGCCGTAGGCCCGCCAGTCCAGGCGGCGCAGGTCATCTCCGGCTACGTACTTGCGGTACTCGGCAAACTCGACACTGGCCCCACGATGCGGGCTGGCATGTCGCCCCGAGACGCTGCCCAGCATGGGACGCCGCGCCAACAGGGGCAGACTCGCCAGGCGCGCGACCACTACCGGGTCGAGGAAGGAACGCAGCTTAGGTTGAGTGGACATCGATAGCGATTCTGACCTGCGGCGCAGTCAACGGGGACAGGGGGACAAATGGCGAAATTCAGACTTCCGGCGTCTCGATGATCAACCGCTCGATGATGTCCTTGGCGGTAACCCGTTCGGCTTGCGCGGCAAAGGTCGTGATGATGCGGTGGGTCAGCACCGCTGGGGCCACTGCCGTCACATCTTCCGTGCGCACCATGTAACTGCCATGCAACGCGGCGCGGGCCTTAGCTCCCAAGATCAAGTTTTGCACCGCGCGGGGACCACCGCCCCAGGCTACCAACGGCTTCAACCAATCAGGGGCCGTGGGACTGGTCGGACGCGTGCGGCGGACCAAACGTGCCGCGTAGGTGTAGATATGGTCCGGAACTGGAACGCGGCGGACCAGGTCCTGATGACCAATGATGTCTTGAGCGGTCATCAAATGGTTCAGCTCCGGCAAATCGCCGCCGGTGGTCGTCCGCGCAATCTGGATCTCCTCCTCCTCGGAGGGATAATCCAATTCGATCAAGGACATGAAGCGGTCCAATTGCGCTTCGGGAAGCGGATAGGTTCCTTCCTGCTCGACCGGATTCTGTGTCGCCAACACCATGAACGGCGGTTCCAGGGGAAACACCTTCCCCAGGACGGTGACGTGATGCTCCTGCATGGCCTCCAACATCGCGGCTTGGGTCTTTGGAGGCGCCCGATTGATTTCGTCTGCCAACACGATGTTGGCGAACACCGGACCGCGCACGAATTGGAACTCGCGCCTGCCTGCCTCGTTTTCTTGCAGGATATCGGTGCCGGTGATATCCATGGGCATCAAGTCAGGGGTGAATTGGATGCGGCTGAACTTCAACGACATCGTTTCGGCCAGCTTGCTGACCAACAGCGTCTTGGCCAACCCCGGCACGCCCATCAACAGCGCGTGCCGCCGCGCGAACAAACAAATCGCCAGTTGCTCGATGGTGTCCCGTTGCCCCACGATGACGCGTCCCAATTCGGCCACCAAGGCCTGGTAGGCGGCCTGCAATCGATCGATGGCGTGGACATCATCGTCACTGAGGTGCTGGTCTGTGGGCTCTTGAATTCCCGAACTCATTCTCGGTCCTTCCAACAGTCGGTCCGCCGCGTGGCGGCAAGAACTTGGGTAAACCCGTATTATACCTCCCCGCGCAGAGCGATCGCCCCCACCGCCAGCAATTCGATCGGACTGCCCTGCCTTTCGATTCCCTACCGATCCGGGAAGGTCACGCAACTGCGTGGGGTCCGGCAAGCCGCACCCCGACCGGCTACGCCGACGCAGGCGGAAGCTCGATCAGATGGAGATTGCCATCGAAGTCGCTGGCCACAATCTGATGTGGATCGGACCTCGATTGGTCGCAGTCGAGTACCGGTGAGGGCATCTTGAGTTTATGGAACTCGGCCTTGTCCTCTTGCCAGAACGCAAGGAACCCCATGTCGCCTCCACAGGCTCCGATCAAGACACCGTCGGGCTGGTATACCAGCCGCCAGATCAGCCCCCGAGGCACTCCTGTCATCTCGTGCGTGCGAATCAGTTGGCCCGTTTCCCAGTCCAAGACCAGCACCAGTGGTTCCTGCACTCCAGCGAATGGATTGGTGGCTTTGTGCAGCCCGCCGCAGGCCAACCACTTTAGGTCATGGCTGAGTGCCATGCAGCGGACACCTCCGTAATCGACTTGCTGTCCACCGTGATAGGTATGCAACGGGGCGGCATCCAGCACGCGCATCTCCTTTCCGGTCCGCACATCCCACTGGCGCACCACACCTGCCAGGTCGCCGCTGAGCAACGTCTCCCCCGTCGGGTCAAACAGCAACGAGTAGACGTGTTTCTCATGACCGGCAAAACTCCGCACCAACTTGCCGCTGGCTGCATCCCACAGTCGCACCTGGCAGTCGTTCCCTCCCGTGGCGATCCACTGGCCTGACGGATGCACCTCCAACCACCGAACCCACCCTTCGTGTGCACTGATTTGCAAACGCGGCGCAGCCTGCTCTGCGGTGAAAGCGTCGGCATCCCACCAGCACAGGTTCCCGTCGTACCCGGCCGAATAAATGGTGCTTCCATCGGTCGAAAACCCGACGCACCGTACCCAGGTTTCGTGGCCCTGGCCGCTGGCATGCTGATCGTCGCCCAATCGCCATAGTTGCACCGATGCATCGGCCGCTCCTGCCGCCACTCGATCGCCGCCAGGGGAGAATCGGCATCCGAGCAAACTGGCCGTGTGCTTCCAAGAACGTCGAATCTTCGCGCCCATGTAATCGGGCGCCTGCCATGCAAACATCGCCGGCATCATCATGCCAATAACTCCTCGATAGCC
>RFIQ01000425.1 GCA_003695565.1 Planctomycetota bacterium
CTATTTCTACTATTTGTATGCAAGAGGTGTGTGGCACCATTTGCATGGCACCATTTGCATTGTTTGTATGCAAGAGGTGTGTGGCACCAATTGCATTGCAGAAATGGGGGCCAGGTGGCGCGTGAAGAGCGAGCGGGGGTTTCCCTGCGCCATGGCGCGGCGGGCCGGTCCGGTTTTCGAATCAGCCCAGCGCTTCAAGCGGATGGTCCGCGTCCCCGAAACGAGGCACGTCTAGTCCCATGCAATGCATCAGGCTCAAGTACAAACTGCACGCGCGGCGCTGCTCCGGCGGCTCGTGCTGGACATCAACAACCCGCCCGTGACGCAATCCGGCAGCTTCGCCTCCGGCTAGCAACATCGGCATTTCGTCGGCCTGATGCCGATCACCATCGAATAAGTTGGACGCGAACAACACCATCGTCCGATCCAACAGCGTGCCATCGCTCTCCTCGATCGATGCCATTCGGTCGAGCACATACGCCAATTGCTGACAGTGATACTGGTTCGTCTTCAAGTACATGGCTTCCAGTTCCGGATCGCGGCCGTTATGGGTCAGGTCGAGATGCAGACTGCCTCGCACGCCTTCCAAGAACCCGAAGTTCATCTGGGACAGGTCGTTGTTCAGCATGCAGGTGGCCACTCGCGTCTTGTTCAACTGGAACGCCAGCACGATCAAGTCGAGCATCAACCGCATGTGTTCCGGCACGTCTTGCGGAAGTTGTTCGGGCGGTCGCGCGAAGGGGACGACATCGGCCGGCGGTTTCCAGCCCTCCAACGCTTGTTCCGCGGCGGCGCGATCCAATCGCCGCTCGATGCTGCGGATCGATTCCGCATACTCGTCCAGCTTCCGCCGATCGTGGCTGCCCAACGTCGCGCGCAATGTCTGCAGATCGGCGGCGGCGGAATCCAAGATGCTGCGATCCCGCTGTCGGTCGGCGGCTGAAGGAAAGATCATGTCGTAGACGCGCGCCGGATAGATTTCCTTGGTGGCTGGACGCGTCGCGCTTGACCACGAAATGCACGAACCGTAAATCATCGACAGACCATCTTCCAAACGCAGTTCGGTCGGTTCGATTCCCACAACCAGGCTGGGTATCTCTGTCGAATCGGCGAAGTGTTGCGCCATGACTTGATCCATCGACGCGGCCACACGGATCACCGACTGGTCGCGGCTGACCCAACCACCGGAAAGCAAATTCGCCATGCGGCCCATATGCGGGCTAGGGTGTCTGGCCGCTTGTTCGTTGAACAAGCCTTTGATGAAGCTGATCCGATTCCGATGCTCCCGCAACGGCTCCAAACCGGCGCCCAACTCCATTTGTCCGCCGTCGATGCGCGCCCACCAGTGCTCCGGTTCGACACCGTTGGAAAAATAGATGCAGGCGAACCGCAGCGGCGGTTGTGCCTCCCCGGCCCGGCGCCGACGTCCGGTTTCTTCGCATCGAACCGGCATCGATGGGAGCCATGGAAGCGCCAATCCGACACCGGTTGCCGTCGCTAACTGATGGATGAAGCGTCGTCTGGTGCCCAACACCATCCTTTCGGAGGGACGCACTGCAGGTGCTGCCGATGGGCGCAGCGCCCCGAGAATCTGCCGAACGTGGCTTGCTGGTGACATGGCTCCTCCTACTCCTCCACCGTAGTGTTTCCGGTTTCCGCGACCGCCGACGTGCGTTGCCGCTGGTTGAATTGAGGGCTTTCGACCAAGGTTATGATTGCTGTTGAGATTCGTGGATCGCGTTGCAAACCGTCAGCGATGCGCGCGATCAACCGATGATCGTAGATCGTTTCCGGGCGTCCCAACGCGTATGCTACCAATTGGCGTGCGAGCATGCGACGCATCTCGGCATGGCGCTCGGCCAGATATGTCTTGAGTCCTACTACCCCATCGATTTGCTTCCCGTCGGCCGTGCGCCCCACGGCTTCAACCGGCTGGCCTGACAGATAGGTGGTGCGCGTGCGGCCGATCGGATCGTAGACTTCAAGCGGGAATCCCAGCGGATCGATCCGCAGGTGGCAGTTGACGCAATCGGCCCGATGGCGATGCATTTCGAGTTGTTCGCGGATCGTCAAGTCACGCGACACCGGCTCGTCGGCCGGCAAGGAACCAGCATCGGCGGGCGGAGGCGGTACCGGAGTTCCCAGCAACCGCCGCAATACCCAATCGCCTCGTTTGACGGGGCTGGTTCGCAATGGTGCGGATGTTGCCGCGAGTATCGCGCCCATCCCCAAGATTCCTCCGCGCTGATCAGCGGCCACCGTAACTTGGCTCCAGGTATCGCCCGTCGACTCGTAACGCCGGTCGGACGCCTGCTGAGGTAGTCGGTGCGACAAGTCTGCATCCGATGCGCGAATCTGATAGTGGCGCGCCAACGGTTCGTTCAGGAACGTATAATCCGCCAGGAAAATCTCGTGAAAAGGACGGTCTTCCTGCAGCAAGTAATGAAAAAACCGTTGGGCCTCTTCGTACATCATCGACCGCAAGGCATCGTCGAACTCGGGGAACCGCTCGGAATCGATCCCGCGGAAACGGTCGAAACGGTAGAAACCGAGCCACTGGCCGAAGAACTCGCGAGCCATGCGTTTGCTGTTGGGGGATTGCATCATGCGCCGCACCTGGCGCTGCAACTCATCGGGGTTCCGCAACGTTGACCGGCGGGCTGCATCCAGCAGTTGGTCGTCAGGCAGGCTGGACCAGATCAGGAAACTCAGCCGTGACGCCAGTTCGTAATCGCTGAGCAAGACCATGTCGGGCTTGGAGTCGTGGGCGACCGGCTGCGTGCCCGGCATCGGTTCGACGCGATACAAGCAATGGGGACTGACCAGAATCCGCGCGATACCACCCCGCACCGCTTCCGCATGTTGGACGCCTCGACGCCGCAGTTCCCGATACTCGGACTCGATCCGTTGGATCTCCGCGGGCAATAGGGGGCGCCGCCAACATCGCGAGGCGAATTCGGCGAGCCAGCGGACGTGTTGCGGCTGAGCCGACGCAGCCAGCCGTTGCATGGATACCCATTGATCGAAGTATTCGCGTGCGATCGAACGCACCGGGTCGGGCAGCCCCTGGAACGATGTCTCCTGCCATTGCTCGATCGATCCCGACGGCGGAGCACAATCGAACTTCCGGCAGGCAAAGCGGATATTCAGCTCGTGATAGTCGAACGATAATAGCAAGTCAGCCCAGGCGCGATCCAGCTGTTGGCGTTCCTCGGGCGTAAGCATATGTTCCACGAGGAATGCGTCGTCGCGATGATACTTGATCGCTGTGTGGAAGTAGTTGCGCTCCGGCATGTTGTAGGTGTTGTCGTAGAGCAGAGGGATCGGGTCTCGGTCCGACGGTGTCGGCTCGCGGTGAGAAATCTGCGGCAGCAGCCGAGCGAACTGAGCGATTCCTGCCTCCCAGCGGTCCATGGCCTCGCTGTGCGGATCGCGCAGCAGCGACGAATAGGACTTCATCCCCGGATCTATGCCATCGCCCTCGGCTTCGGTGGCATCGGCGATCGTGAAACGCACGACACAATCGCGACTGGTTAGGGCGTCCGGTCGCGCATCCAAGTGCAATTCGCCCGACGTGGCATCGGACGGCAGTCGCACGACCAGATCGATGATGCGGCCGCTGGGCAGGGCCAACGAATCTTCGGCGATCGGCTCTCCGCCCGGGTTCTCGCCCCAGTCGATCGACGTGGAATCTGCGTCGTCCAACCACCCGCGCAGTGGTTGCAAGTCGCCTTTAACGCCATCGGGAAACCGGGGACGGAACTGCAAGTCGCTGCAAATCACTCGCGCCCTTTCGGCTCCATCGCTGGCCGGTTCGACCATCAACCGGAACCGGATCCGCGTGTCGCCGGCATAGATCTGGAGGTCGTTCAGATCGGGAGAAAAATTCCCGTCTTGCCGCACGCGGCGGCGCACCGCCCGAGCTTCGAAATGGACTTCCGCCGGAATCTGGATGCTTCCATCGGTCAGTAGCGGAGCCTCCTCCTCATCGGATGCCGCTCCGGCCAGCCGAGCCTGCCAACCCTCGATCTGCGCGTACAGTTTTTCAGCATGCGGCAGGATAACGGCCACGGGATCCTCGGTGGCGTTCGGCAATTCGACCGGCGCGGGCAACGCCTGCCAGGCAGCGATGATTCGGTCCAGCGGAAAACTGGCGCGATCGCCCAATTGCAGCACATTCCATACATGCCGTGCGAAGCCCGGCTCCAAACCGTGATCCGTAGCCAATCGTTCGATCGTCGCACGCGGCGTCTGCAGCGCGGCGCGGTGACGATACTGCCACGCGATGGCCAGCGCCAAGGGGTATCGATGCATGCCAAACGGCTCGGCCCCCTCGCCGGCAGCCGCACGAAACCCGTGCCGGCGGTAGATGCTTTGAATCCGTTCGATGGCAGACAGCTCCATGCCGGTCGATCCCGGATCTGGAGCGAAATAGACCGGTCCGCATCCGACCATGGCATGCGCGGCCACCTGGTGCGCCACTTTCAAGAATCGTTCCAAGACGGCCGGCTGCATGAACTGTCCAGTGCTTGCATTGGTAAAACCGGAGCCGCCAACCGAATCCTCCATCAGCTCGTGCATCAGCGCGAATGGTTGTCCCGTCAAGTCTTCGACGCAGTACTGGAATTCGGCAGCCGAGACTCGCCGTAGACCGATAGGACCGGGATCGTCGGCAGCCCGTATTGACTCGGTTTGCCACCAGCGGCGCAGGGCTTCCAGCGCCCGGCGCCGTTGCTCCGGCAGCGGTTGCTCGGCATCCTTCGGCGGCATGGTCTGCAACTCGAGGACCGAGGCGATTCTCTGCCAACTCGAATATCCCTCGGCAAAGGTCTGTTGGGCCAACTGGCCGGCGTCGATTCCCGCCTCGGCATCGGGCCCCCAGTGGCAGTCCGCACAGTAGTCCTGCAGCAGATTCAACACTAGGTGGCTGTCCGCCTCTGATTCCTGCTGCGCCGCCGTCGGTGGCACGCTCCAAGTTATCGCCATGATCGATGCGAACGGCAAAACCAGCATGCGAATGGTCTGGCGAACACCGTCCTTGGGGAACCGGCGCAGACGATGAAATGGAATCGAGCTTGGCACAAACATGATCACGATTCGGCTCGATGCGCACGCGGGGCAGTCGGACTGCCTCCGCGGCTAGTCTGGCGAGGGGGAAGACAGCCGGGAGCGTCACCCCAGGACGAATTTGGCGCGAGGCGACTTCTCGCCGGGGCGGACCTCCGGCATCATTCTCTACCGGCGGGTCGGAACTACTGCACGACGTCCATTATAACCATCGCCAATCGATTCCGTGCGGCTGCGGCCATCCGAAGTCCAGCATCCGACCAGCGATCAAACTAGCGGCAGCAGCATCGCTCCCAGCAGCGTGACGACCAGCCCGGTAATGCCCAGACACGCCGTGAGTACCGTCCAGGTTCGCAGCGTTTCTGCGGTATCCAGCACGCTCATCCGCGAGAAAACCCAGAAGCCGCTGTTATTCATCCAGTCGCCGACCAGCGAACCGCTGCCGATTGCCGTCGCCAAATAGACCAAGGAGAACCCCAGTTGCTCATTGGTAAATCCC
>RFIQ01000426.1 GCA_003695565.1 Planctomycetota bacterium
ACGTATGGGATGTCGTACTGTGGATCGTTGATGCCACGGACCCCCTGCCCGCCGGCATCGAATGATGCTCCGGCTGTTGCCATCGACCAGCGACGCGCCAATCGCCTCGCCATCCCTCCCCGTACCATGTCCGTGCTATAATCCCTACTCTTTGGTTGGAGTGCACCAACCTCTGGCAACTGTCCCACCTGTTTTTGGGAGAGACTCATACCGTGACTTGCCTGCGCACGATCCGTTTACCCCTGGCGGCATGCGCCGCCTGCTTCGATCCACTGGCCTTGCTGCGTTCCAAGAGGGAATCGAAGGGAGCCCCCATGCGTGTGCCGCGGTTCGGCCTGTGGTGGCTTGCGCTGGCACTCCTGGGCGCAATCCAAATCGGTTGCTCGGCCCCGTCCACCGAGGGCGACACGGCTTCCGCCTCCACCGATGCGCCGACAGCCGCCAGCACGGCTGCAATGTCCAGCGCGGGAGTGGAATCAACGGTTCCCGCGGTGCAGGACGGCGCGGCACAGGATGGCACTGCGGACTCCGGCACGCAGGACGCGCCTCGGCCGGTTCCTGCCCAGGCTCAGTTCGATCCTCTTCGTTTGCTGGAAGCCACTCTGCCGGACGAACAACTGGAATCCGGATGGATCCGGTTGTTCGACGGTTACACAGCGATGGGTTGGTTCGTCGAAGGTAAGGCGAACTGGTCGATCGCCGATGGCGTGGTGCGCGTGGACAGCGGCGAGCACAGTTATTTTTGCACGCAATTGCAATTCAGCGATTTTGAGTTTCAAGTCGACTTTCGTTGCGATCCGCAAACCAACAGCGGAATTTTTCTGCGCACTACGCCACGTCCTGGCAACGTCGCCACCGATTGCTTGGAATTGAACATTGCACCGCCCGACAACCCGTTCCCCACCGGCAGTTTCGTCCGTCGCCAGCGACTGGAGCCAGAGCAACTCGCGTCGTTTGATCCCACCCAGTGGCATACCTATTATGTGCGTGTGGAGGGACGACAGGCAACGGTCCATTTGGACGATCGTCAGATCATGGTTCTGGATGATTTCGATGCTGCTCCCACCGGTCACATCGCATTGCAACACAATTCCGGACGGGTCGAATTCCGCAATGTGCTGCTCCGGCCCATCGGCCTGCAGCGGTTGCGCACCGATGCGCAATGGGAAAGCGATTGGACGGCAGCCACTAAACCTGGCGACTCGATGCAAGTCACCGGATCGACCGAGGGACTGCACATCGTGGGAGGATTGGGAAAAGTCCAGTCCCGGAAGAGTTTCGGCGACTTTGCTTTGCAAGCCAGTTACACGCTGGCCAGCCCGCAGGTCAACTCGGGCATTTTCTTCCGTTGCATACCCGATTCCATGCTCGATGGATACGAATGTCAGGTCAACCACGCCACGATCGATGGAGACCCGTTACGGCCAGCCGATGGTGGTGCGGGAGCCATCTTTCGCCGCCAAGACGCGCGGATCGTCGTTGGCGATGGAACGCGGCGGACTTTTCTGACGCTGTATGCAGTCGGACCGCACATGGCAACTTGGGTCAATGGACTGCAAGTCGTCGACTTCACCGATCGGCGGGCTCCCGACGATAACCCGCGCCGCGGTCTGCGTCTGGCCCCCGGTCCGCTGGCGCTGCAGGGCCACGACCCGACGACGGACGTTCTGTTTCACTCGATCGCCGTGGCACGCCCCTGATGGGCAGGATGGCACGGGACCAGATTGGCGTGACGTCCCCCCTCGGATCCAGTATCCCCAACGCCGCGGCGGTGCGGCGGCTGTGCCGGTGGCCTTTTTCGTCAGTGGAGAATGTCCGCAGTTCCCCTACTTGCCAGTCAATCTCTCCATGATCAACCGACTCAAACCCGGCGGATCATCCTCCACCACAATGACGTGATCTTGTGGCAACAATGCGTAATTGGCACCCACATTGGTCACGCGTCCCTGGGGATCGGTCCGCACTTCCATCCGGACCGGCGGCTGACCGGGACCGGTGGGGCGCATGACGGAAACCTTCAGGCGACCAATCCGTTCATGCAAACGCGCCTCCTGGACAAGATCTTGCACGAACATCGCTCGATCCTTGGGCAGAGGAATGCGTTCCAGATGTCGCTCCTCGTCTCCACCCCGCACTTCCAGAACGATGGAGGGGCCGGATCGCTGGCTGGCCGGCACGGTGGTGGGCATGCCTCCGGGAGGCATCGAATACCCCTGAGCCTCCAACAGGGTGGTGTCCAGGTTCGTGGTCGGCTTCTTTTCCATGAAGGCGTTCAGCAAGATGCACCCGGGCTGGGTGCTGCAAATAACCAACAGGATACCGCAGGCCAAAGGGCGAAATGCCCGAATGGGCCCCGCATTGGATCTGCCGACTCGCAAGCCGACCTCGTTCCGTACGATTTCTTTCGGCAGACCGGGACTGAGCGCCCGCCGTTTTCGACTGTCGTTGCACCCTGGTTGGGAACGAGAACTGCGGCTCGGGGTGGGGTTGTTGGCATCCATGGCTGGTCCATTCCTGTTGCGGAGCACCGATTAAGGGTGGATAAGGCGGGAACCGATAGCCCGTCATGTCGCTTATCGGCACCGCAACTTGAGAAATTTAGCCGCAACCCGCAAAAACCTCCCAAACCGCGCCCACGGTCGGCACCGCACCGCGCGCGGGGCGTTCAATCGCCGCGTCCGGTCATCCGCCAGCGATTGCCGATCATCGTTGCTAGCAAACCAAGCAACAGAGCGATCAGGAAGAGGTAGAGCACGAAATAGCCCACCACCAACCCCCAATCCATCCATTCCGACCCCTGGCTGGACTGCAAAATGTTCGCATCGAGGGGTACGGCAAAGGCCGTCATAAGAGGGCTGGTGATCCCCATCTGCCGCAAGCGCAGCAGGACTTGCTGGTCGTGCGTCACGTTGCTGCCGATGTACCAGGCGGCGACGGGCAGAAAGTACAGCGTGATCAGCACCGTGTAGGTCACCATCATGGCCACCGAAGTCTTGCGGCATACGGCAGAAATCGCCAGCGCGCTCACGGAATTGAAAATCGCAGCCACCAGTACGATCAAAAAGTAGACCAGGACGGCCAACCAGTTGCTGCCGTACAGTTGAATGCCCAGGACAAAGGCGAGGATGACTGGCCACATCAGGAACATCGTCAGCACGTAGGAAACCCGGAATCCAGCCAATAGTTTTCCCCAGATGATCTGCATCGGCTGCAACGTCGTCGTCAGCAACAATTCCAGGGTCTGGCGTTCGCGTTCACTGGTCAGGGCACCAGCGGAGAATACCGGAGCCACCAGGATATTGAATACCAGAACGTAGCTGATATACCACGCGCAGTACTGAGTCCAGATGAACAGGAACGCCGCCATCAAGGGAATGGCTAGCACCATGCTGATCTGGATCACCAATCGGAGCATCAGCGTCCCCTGGCTGAACAACTCCGCATGAATCTCCTTGTCGTACACCGGATTTGCATCGTCTCGCATCAACGAGGTCCGGCGGGGCGGGGCGAACAGCTTGTCGGGAAACTGGTCCCGTTGGATGATCATTCCGATCGCATTTCGCGACTCCTCCTCCAGATCCACGACTTCGTTCCCCTCGCTGCCCACGTCGGGAGGGTAGAGCAATCGCCGGGCGGTCCAGGAGCACAGCAATCCGCTGACCCCCAGATAGACCGGAGGCAGGACAAACGTCGCCAACTGCAAACGCAGATTCCCGCTGCTCTCCAGCCCCCGCCAGAACAACGCCCCCAGGATGACCAACGGCAAGATGATCAAGTAGGAAACGACCAGGGAAGACGCCGTGCGTCGGAACCAACAACTACACGCCAGCCCGATGGAGCCGAACAGAATGATCGAGACGACCAACCACAGATAGGCAGCCAGCACTTCATAGATGCTGACCCCTCCCAAAGGAAGCGCCAACATGATGATCGGCAGGGAGGCCACGATCAACACAATCAAGTGCGTCAGGGATGCGACGAGCTTTCCGACCACGATCGCCCATGGACGCAAGGGACTGGCCAACAGCATCTCGTACGTTTTACGCTCCTTCTCCCCCGTAATGGCGCCCGCCGCGAAGGTAGGAGCCATCAACGACGCCAGGATGTACTGGCCCAGAAAGAAGAAATCAACCAGTTGGCGGGCGGCTGACGAATCGCTGGTCAGATCGATGCGTTGACCAGACGGGTAGGCTACCAACAGGACGATTCCCAGCGCCAATTGATAGACCAGCATCAAGATGAACGATCGGCTGGCGCGCAAATTGGTCAACAACTCGCGCTGGAGTACCGGGTTTTCGCGCAACAGCATGGATCCAACCGATCGATCGGAGTAGACGCCTCAGAACAACAACCATGCGGGTGGATCCGTCTAGCAGATTCACCCCGGGAAGCATCAATGTACCGATTGCCGAGCGCGCTCGCTATCCTACGAAGAACCGTGCGTTCCTACACGGGTTAAACGCGATTCAGAATGGCCATTGCTCGACGGTGGCCTGGTTCGTAAGACATACCCTTGGCCGCGCACCGTGCAGATCAACTCACGGGCCTCCTGCCGTCCGATCTTGTTTCGCAACCGATTCATGTGAACTTCGATTACGTTGGTCATCCCCTCCCATTCGGGACTCCACAGAAACTCGCACAGCAGGCGGCGCGTTACCACGCGGTCGCGATAACGCACCAGAATTTCGAGAATGCGAAATTCAGTGGGAGTCAATGCTAACAGCTCGCCATCGTGATAGGCCTTGCGCCGGTCGAAATCCACCCGCAGCGGCCCGGCCTCGACAATCGATTGAGGCCGTTTGGCAGCACGAATCTCCAGCATCTCTAAACGAATGATCAACTCCCGGATGGAAAGGGGTTTGATCAAGAAGTCATCCGCTCCGGCCGCCAATGCATCCCTCCGCTCACGGCTGGCTTCCACCGGAGTGATCAGGATCACCCCCATCGACTCGCTTTGTTCGCGCACCCCCAGGACGACATCCAGCCCGATGTCTCCCTCCAAATTCAAATCGATGATGGCAACGTCAAACGCACCGTCGGCGCTGGCCTGTACGGCCTCTCGACCACTGCGATACCAAACGGGATCGTAATGATTGCGTTGCAGAGCATCACTCACGGATTTTCCCAACACCGGATCCGACTCGACCACCAAGACGCGCCCGCCGGTGCGCGGAAGAGGAGATTCTTTCATGCTATCGTTCTGTGCCAGAAGTGCGACGATCGACGACCACCCTGTTCAGGGTGCGGGCATAGGAAATGCCGTGAAACATCCAGGTAGCATCCACAGCGTCTTTAAACCCATGAACTGGCCGAAAGGACCGGCCAAGACCCGAAAAACATCCGCCTTTTCGTTAGAATCACGCCCCGTTATGAAATCCCCCAGATCCGGACAGCACCAATTCCACCACCGGTGGGACAGGTAACTTGCGGACGTCCCTCCTCTACCGGAGCGCGGTCGGGACTTGGGATTGGGGCTAAGCGGGAGAGCGACCGAGCGTTTTTCGACGATTCATCCCGACGGAGTTTTGCTTGCCGGATTCGGGTTTGAATGCCCCTCCAGTCTGGTGGCCCGCAAGCGACTTCGAATCGCGTCGAGCCGCGACGCGATCTGCCCTTCCCACCCTCGGTCGGTGGGGTGATAGAACGATCGGTCCACTCCTAGATAATCCTGCGCCACAACTCCCTCGGGATCATCGTGGGCGTACTGGTACCCTTGGCCATGCCCGAGTTGTTTCGCCCCGGGATAATGTGCGTCGCGCAGGTGCACCGGTACTGGGATCAGTCCCCCTTCACGGACTTCGCGACGAGCCGCGGCGATGGCGGCGGTCGCCGAGTTGCTCTTGGGAGCGCAAGCCAGGTAGATCACCGTTTGCGCCAGGGTCAACTGGCATTCGGGCAATCCCACCAATTCACAGGCTTGAAAGGCAGCCACCGCCAGCGGCAACGCCTGGGGATCCGCATTTCCCACATCTTCACTGGCCAGGATCACCAGACGCCGGCACACGAACCGGATATCTTCCCCGGCCTCCAGCATGCGGGCCAGCCAATACAGGGCTGCGTCCGGGTCGCTGCCGCGAATGCTCTTGATCAGCGCACTTGCTACGTCATAGTGTTCATCGCCGCTGCCATCGTACTGGATGGTCTTCTCCTGCATCGACTCGCGCAACACAGCGCTGGTCAACTGCACGGGCCGCTCCTGGCTGCTCAGCACGGCAATCTCCAGCACGCTCAGCGCGCGGCGGGCATCCCCCTCGCACCACCTGGCCAGATCTTCCAGCGCCCCGGGGTGAACCTCCACGGCCACATCGCCCAGTCCCCGCTGTGCGTCGGCCAGCGCCCGGCGGAGCAACCCCGTCACATCATCCTCGGCCAGCGGTAGGAACTGGAACACCTGGCTGCGGCTGAGCAACGCCCCATTGACGGCAAAATAGGGATTGCTGGTCGTCGCGCCGATCAGGCTGATCACCCCCTCCTCCACGTCGGGCAGCAATGCATCCTGCTGCGCTCGATTGAATCGATGGATCTCGTCGACGAACAACAGGGGGCGCGGTCCCCCGGCCGCGACTTCATCCCGCGCCCAGGCCAACTCCTCCCGAAGTTCCTTGACGCCGCTGGTCACCGCACTGAGTTTCTTCAGCGCGCCGCCGGTGGCGCGCGCCAACAGATGCGCCAGGGTTGTCTTCCCCGTTCCCGGTGGGCCGTAGAAGATTACCGATCCGATCCGCCCCGAATCGATCATCCGCCGCAGTAGTTTGCCAGGCCCGAGAAAATGCTGCTGGCCCACGAACTCATCCAGGGTGCGCGGCCGCATGCGGGCCGCCAGGGGTTGGTTGCGGCGCAGATTGTCCGCTTCCTGTTGGGCAAACAGATTCATGCTCTACCCTTCGCCTGCGACTGCTTCAATTGCTGTTCGGCCCAACCGACCAACTGCTCGCGAAAAATCTTTGAGTTGTGCCGAATATCGGTGGGCAACCGACCGGGATGGAGCAGGATGTGCTCGACTTCGCCCGCCCGCGGATTCTCCCCAGCCAGCTCTCGCATCTCATTGATCAACTGCCTGGCTGTCGGTTCGTTGGCCGGTCGCTTTTCCGGCCATGATTCGGCGACGATGACCGGTCGTTGATGCGGCGCGCTGCCCAGACCCACCAAGGCCGATCGATGGATGGATGGATGATTGTTGAACACGGCCTCTACCTGTTCGGTGAACAACGTCCCTCGCGGTGTGATCACGCGATGGGATTTCCGGCCACAGCACCAAAATCGCCCCTGCTCGTCCAGATACCCGACATCGCCCATGCGGTGCCATACGGCGGCTCCATCGGCAACTTTGTGCAGTGCGTTCTGATCGGTGCGAGTAACGTATTGCCGGGTAACCACTTCGCCCCGCACCATCAATTCACCAATCTCCCCCACGGGCAGCTCGCGCACCTGAGTGATATCGGGCAGTGGGCCATCATCGATCGCGATCACTTTCCATTGAATGCCGGGGAAGGGGCGCCCTACGCAAGTCCCCGCCCCCTGGCGGCACAGCGCCGCGGTCTGCTGCAGGATTTCTCGCGATTCGATCGACGCCACGGGCAACGCTTCGGTGGCGCCATACGGCGTAAACATCTGCCCCTCCTCGGGGAGGACTTCCCGCATCCACTCCAGCACGTGCGGCGGCACGGGCGCCCCGGCGCTGAACACACGGCGAAGCGAGGGAGCCTGACGACCGACATCGCGAGCATAGCGGGCCACCCGGGTCCAGAGCGCGGGCGAACCAAACGCCTGGTCGATGCCCCACTGGTCGATGGCGTCCAAGATGCGGGGCGGGTCGACGTCGGCCGGCCGCGTGGGATCCATATCCGGAATCACCGTCGTGGTCCCCATCACCGCGTTGAACAAACCGAACAAGGGAAATCCCGACAGGTCCACACCGCCGGGCTGAATGCCGTAATGCGTCTGGATCTGATCGACCTGCCCGTTGAACGTGCGATGGGTATACAGCACGCCTTTGGGAGGCCCGGTGCTTCCCGTTGTAAAGATGATAGCGGCAGGGCTATCCAGCTCGATCGCGGGGGGCTGGTACAGCGCCGAGGGGGTCCCCTCCAACTGCGCCAACGTCGGTCGGGGAAGCACTCCCCAGCGAGGCCCCACGGTAACGTTGAACCGCGACTTGGCAAATCGATGCCTCAGAGCCATGCGGACCATCTGGGCCGCCGGGATGGCGATGAACCCGTCCGGGTCGGCTTCCTCCAGACATCGCACCAGGTTGCGCCGCCCCATCCCGGGATCGACCAACACGATCACCGCCCCCACCTTGAGCAGGGCGAACACCAGCGAAATGAAATCGGCACCGAATCGAACCAGCACCACGATGCGCATCCCCGGCTGGATTCCCATCGCTTGCAACCCTGCGGCAATGGAAGAGCTGTGCAGTTCCAGGTCCGTAAACGTCATGGTGGAGTAAGCGCGCTGACGGCCCGGCACGTATTTGCCTTGCGGGACGGCGATGGCGATCGCTCCCGGCATCTGGCTGGCCATGGTACGCAATCGGGCCGCCACGTTCGGGCTCCCCTGGCCCTCGGCAGCAGGCGGTTCGGCGCTGGTTTCGGGACCGGACATCACCCTACTTTTCTTGCTTGAGCCATGCTGTGCTGTACGACTTCGCGGGCCACGTCGACCTTCCAGGCCTCCTGGATGCCGCGCCAGCCGGGTACGGCGTTGACCTCCAGGACTCGAACCCGACCATCGGCACCGGGAAGCAGGTCGACGCCGACGATCTCAGCGCCCACCGCGCGACCACAACGACGGGCCATTTCGATCTCGCAGGATTCCGCCTGGTACCGCTCGGCCCGCCCACCCTGCGCCAGATTGGCCCGCCAGCCCTCAGCCGGAACGCAGCGGCGAATCGCATACGCGACCTCTCCGATCAACAGGATACGCACATCGTACCCCAAATGCGGCACGAATTCCTGCACATACATCACCGACCGCAATTGTTGCAGGGTACTGAACACGCGCCAGGCCATATCCGGATCGGTCACGCGCAGCAATCCGCGACCTTCCCCTCCAAACAGAGGTTTGACCACCACGTCTCCCCCCAGTTCCCGCCAGGCCGCCAGCGCGTCGGACCGGGTTTGCACGACGCGCGTCGCCGGAACCGCTATTCCCGCCATCCGTAAACGGTCCAGTGTCAACCATTTGTCGATGGCAATTTCCAGACTGCGAGGCGAATTGACCACCCGCACGCCGGCGCCCTGCAGCGCATGCAGGCAGTTCATGCGGAAGATGACCTGTTCCAACGAGCCCAGCGGCATGGAACGCACCAAGAGCGCATCGAATTGCAAACAGGGAGAGGTCAACCGGCCGCGGGAGTCCAACCCGGCTTGCAAGTCCATGTATTCCACGACTTGGACGCGGTCGCCCCCCAACTCCCGCTCAGCCGCCTGCAGCAATTGCTGGACATACCATCCTTCAGGGGAGCCAACGATGCCCAACTTTCCCGCCCCAGCCAAATGATTCATGCGGACGATCCTCCCGGTGCCGAGCGGCCGTCCGGGCTGCCCCCCTGCCCCGCGCCCGCGGTGGGTTGGTCGTCAGCCAGGGGATTGCCCACCGCGCGCACGCCGAACGATTGTTGCACCAAGTCGCTCCGCACACCGCCGCCGCGAAAACTCGATCCGGTGCGCGCGTTGATTAGCAGCACCTCGGCCGGACTGAACAAATGGGGATCGATGCGATAGAAATCGAAGTCATACTCCTGAAACACTTCGGCAAAGGGGCGGCCGAAGTCCCGCGATGCGCAGCTCGGCAGCCCTCCCGCAGCCGATTCGAGTACCTCGTCGGCAGCATCCATCCACAAGGTGACGTGGGCGCCGTACAGAATGGCGTCGTTGGTTCGCCCGATCGCCTGTACGAAATCCGGAGCCGGGGGACACAATGGGGCCACACCCCAAGCGGACCGCACGCTGGAAAACGGAAGGCCCAGCTCGTGGAGTTTGTGCAGACAGGTTTCGACCGACCGGGCGACGATCTGCACGCATCCGGCCATGCTCCGCGTGGGAGCCACCGCCAGAGTCAATCGCTCCGGACTCACTCGGCATTCGTTTGCAATGCGGCGAGCAAGTTCGTCGTCTGGCAACCGTTCCGTCTCGATCACGCCCACGGCCTGGTCAGCGCACTCGGTCACGTTGAATTCCGTCAGCAGTTTCTCCTGACCGCGCAGCAGCCGCATGGGACCGGACCCCATGCCCACGAAGTCCTCCCCGTGCCGGATGGGCCAACCCGCGTATTGGCTGAGCATGCATGCCGCTGGCGGCTGATCGGTCGCCACGGCGATCCAGGCCCCGGGCCACACCGAACGATCGCCCGGAATCGCATCGATGCTTGCCAACCCCGACGTGCAAATCGCAGCCAGCTCCAGCCCCGCCCCCAAGCCACCGGGGGCCTGCAGGCCGAAATCCACCACCAACGCCCGGAAAGACAAGCGTTCCACGTGGCCCCCCAC
>RFIQ01000427.1 GCA_003695565.1 Planctomycetota bacterium
AAAACTTAGCGGTACCGACGGGACTTCGGCGGAGTGATCCGGATGTGCGGCTCTGGTGTTGGTTGCTGACAGGCTGGAAGCCTATCCCACGGGTGTGTGCTGACAGGCTGGAAGCCTATCCCACGGGTGTGTGCTGACAGGCAGGATGCCTATCCCACGTGGGATAGGCTTCCAGCCTGTCGAGCCTTGTCTTGGCCAAAGTTACTTGCCCCGCCGACAATCTCGCTGTTGCTAAAACTCCGAATTTGGAGATTTCCCGGCATCATCCTCCCATGAGCGGAAGGCCGGGCGGGATGCGATCGCGTTCGCGCAAACGTGCGGAGGAGAAAGGCCAATCGGCTGGTTCTGATACCAGCCCTGCTCGAACGGGATTGTCTTCGATGTAGCGAATGATCCGCTGAACTTCGGCTTCGTCTCGAGCCCAGTGATCAAACGTCTCCGTTTGCCAATAGGGGCCATTCGTACCGCGCACGCGGTTGCACATCGTTGCCGTGTAGCTCTGGATACTATGTGAGATGATCTCACGGGGCGTTCTGTTTCGACCTGCCCAGCGAGATTCTGTCACGGCCGTTCTTGCCCATGATTCCTTGGGCAAGAAAATCCAATGGTGATGGCTGGGCATGACGACGAAAGCGAGAAGGTCATATCGGTCTCCTGCAAAGTGCAAGAAGGCATTCTGAACGATCTCTGCTTGACGGTGGTCCGCCAAGTGACGAACGGGGCTATTCGTATCGAGCAACTCATCGATCATGCCGAATAGGAGTTTGTTCTTATGGTGCTCCCATCGCTCTGGCGTCCAATCGCGTGGCCGGTGGCGTGCGTCCAGCGCTTCCCGGAAATGCCGGATTCTACGAAGTCCGATTGCTGAGATACTTCCCTTCAAGCAAGCCGTAATAAAGAAGGGATGGCCCTCAACATCCCAATGCGGAAGGTGGCGGCGCCGGAATATGCCGTTCATGAGATCTATGATGGCCGGGGTGGCATGTTGCTCAGGCAGGTTGGGAGCCTATCTGAGGGGATGTGGTCTATTGGCCCCTGAAAACCAGGATTTAGCAAACACAGAGAGTATATCAGCAAGCCGGGTGGAGCGGAAAGTGAAGGGGAGGTCGGCGTGAATATGGAATTGACAGGCTGGAAGCCTATCCCACGTGGCATAGGCTTCCAGCCTGTGAAGGACGGAATTTGGCAAAGACAACTGACAGGCAAGATGCCTGTCCCACGTCAGGACGTCTATCCCACGGGTGTGTGCTGACAGGCAGGATGCCTATCCCACGGCAGGATGCCAGTCCCACGGGTGGGTTGAACCTGGTCGCTGGACGACCAGAGTGGTCGACGTGCGGGCAGGTTCGCGTACCGCTCCCGTCCAGACGCGGTTGCGATTCGTGCGGAGCGAAGTCCACGACGGCCGTGGCATGCAAGTTGCGTTGTGTGGGGCAGGTGATCCAGTGCATGACTGGGATGCCGACTCGACCGGCGCGTCTGACTGGTCTGCAACGTTCCGTGGCCGGTGGGGAGCCTTTCAAGGAGCCGCCTATGCCTGCGGGCAACACTGTTTATACCTGGTATGCAAGAAGACACGACAATTCAGATGCTCAGCGAGTTGCGCGAGGGATGTGACGCAGTTGCTCGGTGGTGCAGCAAAGCCGCGGTGGCTATGAATGCGACGGACGAACAGACGTTGCTGCGGTCGATCACGGCTCAGCACGCCGCCATGCGCGATGAACTAGACAGCACCATCGCCGAGTGTGGGCGGGTGCCGCTGACTTTGCCATTCGCGAGAGGTTCGGTTGCTGATCTTTTGCAGCGCCGGTGGATCGCCGTCGCACAGGCTGCCGCCGTGAAAGACGCTGGTGAGATCCTGAAAGCATGCCGCGAGGGAGAGCATTCTCTCGCCGACCTGTACCGCAAAGCCGCTGGCTGCGATGCTCTGACCGCCGAACAGGTTGCACTGATTCGGAAACATGCCCGTGACATTGACAGGGCGTGCGATCAGCTCTCCAACCTCATCCGCTGCGATGGAGAACCGACTTAACATCTTCCTGCGCCTCCGCGAAGCGCTGGTCGCAATCAACTTCCGAACGGATTCTTGGTTTCGAATTCGAAACTCTCGCGGCAATTTGGAAAAACGACAGGAGAAATGATGTCCGAAATCGCACTTCAAGAGATGATTCAGGCCGACCTGGCGGCCGACCCGCGCGTCAGTTCCCAAACCATTACGGTAACTATCCAAGACGGCGTCGCCACGCTTTCGGGGACGGTGCAGTCGTTTCGCCGCAAGCTGGCCGCACAGCAAATCGTGCAGTCGTATCAAGGGGTGCGGGATGTGCGAAATGAACTGGCGGTCGAACCGGCGATGGCCGAATCTGATGAAGAAGTTGCGGAGGCCGTGCGCAATGCGTTGAACTCCAGCGCGGACGTGACCAAGGAAGCCATCACAGTCGCAGTGAATGCCGGTACCGTGACATTGACGGGCAATGCTGGTTCGGTTTGGGAACGGACGGTGGCAGAAGACGTTGCCCGCGGCGTGCGAGGCGTGCGCGACGTCGTCAACTTGATCCTGATCGACACGGATCACAAGATCGACGACAGCGAGTTGGCTCACAGTATTCAAGCCGCCCTGAATCGTGCTCGCGGACTGGTACCTGGCGATGTCCGTGTCGCAGTGACCGAAGGGGTTGCGGTTCTTTCGGGCGAAGTATCCGAACCCTGGCAGCGCGAGGTTGCCGAGACGGTCGTTGGCAAGTTCGGTTTGCTGCACGTCCGCAATGAAATACAGCTCAAGCAATAACCGCATCGCAGAATGGAACGAGATGAATCCGCAAACTGTTTGGTCCAGCTCGAAAAATATGCTCAGCCTGAAAACGAAGCGATCCTGTTTCCAACGATGGGCCCGGTGCGGAGTTGGCTTGCTGGTCATCTTCCTGGCCTGCCCAATTCCGTTGTGCGGTCAGGACACGGACCAGCAGGACGAAACACCGGCGGCAGTTCAACCTGCGGATGCCGGAGAAAAACCCGAAGCACCTGAAAAGGTGGATGTTCAACCGGTGGCGCGAGACGACCAGATCGCCAACCGCCTGCAAGAAATTCTCGAAGCCACCCAGTGGTTTTCCAGTCCGTCGGTGCAGGTGAAGAACGGAGTGGTCTTCCTTGGTGGTCAAGCGGCCGAACAAGATTATCGGCGTTGGGCGACCGAGTTGGCTCAAAACACACAGGACGTCGTCGCCGTGGTAAACCGCATGACGGTTCGCCAGCGACCATTGTTGGATCTGTCGCCAGCCGTCGCGGAACTGCGTGATTTCGCGGCGGGGACGATCCAGATCCTCCCTTTGCTGGCGATCGGCATCGTCATCTTGCTGCTCTCGTGGTGGGGGGCGGTGGGAATGCGATCGTTTGCCGAATGGGGACTGCAACGACGAATCGGCAATCCGTTGTTACGCAACGTCGTATCCAACGTGCTGATGCTCCCGGTCCTGCTGTTGGGTGTCTATCTCGTGTTGCGGATGTCGGGGCTGACGCAGCTTGCGTTGACGGTTCTGGGAGGCACGGGGATCGCCGGGTTGGTCGTCGGTATCGCCTTTCGCGACATCGCCGAAAACTTTTTGGCCAGCATCCTGATCAGCTTGCGCAGCCCGTTTCGACTTGGCGACCAGATCCAGGTCGACCAATATCACGGTTACGTCCGGCGGTTGTCGACCCGCGGCACGCTGCTGATGACGCTGGACGGCAATCACGTCATGATCCCCAACTCGATCATTTACAAATCAGTGGTTGCGAATTTTACGGCCAATCCGAACCGACGACTGCATTTCACGATCGGGATCGGTTACGACGATTCCGTAGCCAAGGTACAAGAGATCATCAAACGAGTCTTGCAGGAACATCCTCTTGTTCTGGACGATCCGGAGCCGCGAGTCATCGTGCATGAGCTGGGGGCTGCCACGGTCAACATTCGTGTCTATTTCTGGATCGACGCGAGTCGCATGAATCCCGAGGCGGCTCGATCGTCCGTCATGCGT
>RFIQ01000428.1 GCA_003695565.1 Planctomycetota bacterium
CGGATGGCCTCGTCCGTAACGATTTGACAACTGTATCCCTCTAGCGGACCGACCGGTTGCCCATTGCGTACGAAATTGGTCGGATTTTCATGCGAGGGCGCAGCATTATTCTGCGTAGCAAACCAGTGATCGAAACCGGCATCGCCCGGTTGCGGCTGTTCGGACGAGTTGAACTTGGAATTGCAATGCCACTTGCCCGCCATACAAGTCGCGTAGCCGGCGGATTTCAACACCTGGGGAATCGTCACCTCCTCGCGCCGCAAATGCACCAGATCGCGCAGGTCGGGACGCGGGCGGCTGGCCGGTGGGATCCAGTCATAGACTCCCGCCATATTCGGGCTGCGGCCAGTCAACAAGCCAACACGTGACGGAGAACACACCGGCGCGGCTGAATAAAAGCTGGTGAAGCGAATTCCGCCATCCGCCAGACGATTCAGATTGGGCGTCCGGATGTGCGGATGGCCATAGCATTGCAGATCGCCGTATCCCAGGTCATCGCACAGGATGACCAAAATGTTCGGGCGTTCCGCCCCACGGACTGCAGCCATCCCCACCGCGAGCCACACCAAGCAGGTGAGAATTAGCACGAACGGCGCCGCCGACCGCGCCTCATGGCTGTCGCAATCCGAAATCGAAGTGGGACGTGGCAAACCGGCTGGCTCCGGCACGATAGCGGATGTTCCTGTCATTTCTGTTTCCGATTTACGAGAACGTTGGCTGTGCCGCGAGGGACTCGCGGACGACTCTTGCTGTGCCGCGAGGGACTCGCGGGGGACTCTTGCTGTGCCGCGAGGGACTCGCAGGGGAGGTTGGCTTCTCAGCCTGCGAAACGACAGGACTCCCGTGGGCGGGCTGCCGGCGGGATTTGGACCGCAGCAGACTTGGACGATTCGCCACCGCTCGTATACTGGCACCTCGCGATCGTGCACCGAAAACGCCACGGAGTCTCCACGAATCTGGCCGCCGAATGGCGAGATAGCCAGGTCTTAGCTTTGGTATCGAATCCATGCACCCTACACCGATCATCGAAGACACGTTTGCCGAAGCATTTCCCATGGTGGCGACGCGGTTGATTATAACCGCAGCCGACCATGAGTTGGCTCGTACCGCAGCGCAGGAATTCAGCGGACATGCCTCCAGCGTAATCGGCTGCGACGCGGAAGCAGGAATCGAGCGCGAATTGCCCCCTGACCAAACTCCCGACATGCGGCCCGGTGTTGCCGCATTGGTATTCGCGTTTTCACGAGACAAGCTCGAACGGGCCGTGGCGGGCCGCGTGGCCCAAAACGTGCTGACTTGCCCCACTACGGCGTGTTACTCCGGTTTGCCAGTCGATAGTTCGCAGGACCGCATCAAAGTCGGCGCGCAAATCCGTTTTTTTGGCGACGGCTTTCAAATCTCCAAGTGGATCGGTGGCAGGCGATATTGGCGCATTCCGGTAATGGATGGCGAATTCGTATGTGAAGCAACCGCCGGGACTGTCCAAGGCGTCGGCGGCGGCAATCTGCTGATCTGCGGACGGGATCAAGCGTCTGCCTTGGCGGCCGCGCGCAGTGCCGTAGCCGCGATACGCCGCGTCCCCGATTGTGTGCTGCCTTTTCCGGGGGGGATCGTGCGCAGCGGATCGAAAGTCGGTTCCAAGTACGCTGCACTGCCAGCCTCGACCAACGACGCCTGGTGCCCCACCCTCCGTGGACAGACCACGACCGCGCTGCAGGAAGGAGAGGAGTGCGTGTACGAAATCGTGATCGACGGGTTGAGCCAGTCGGCGGTTGCTGCAGCGATGCTGGCCGGATTGCAAGCTGCTCAAAATTCCCCGGGAGTGCTGCGCATTTCGGCGGGCAACTACGGCGGCAAACTCGGCAAATACCACTTCTTTCTTCACCAGCTCCAGAATCACATCGAGGAACCGTCGTGACGCGAACCATCGAATTGATGCTCAACCCCATCCGATCGGCCAAGCAGGGGGCACAGATCAACGTGGGGAAGTTTAACGAAGACTACGAATCAATCGTGACCGAGCTCTCGATGCACCCCGACGACATGGCCGCCATCGGTGCCTCCGATGGTGACCGCGTGCTCGTACGAACGGAGGTTGGGCAAGCCGAATTTGTTTGCCAGGCGGCAAAGGTACCCGCTGGGATGGCGTTCGTGCCGTATGGACCTCCCACTTGCCAGTTGATGGGCGGGGATACCGGAGGCACCGGCATGCCCACCTCGAAGGGCTGGACGGTCCAAGTGCAGCGGATTGACCCCCAGTGACCTTCCTCCGTTGATTGGGACGATCCCCCTGCTCTGAAGGTCGTCGTTGCCAAACAGGATTTGCGACCGATGGCGAACAAAGCTAATATATTGCCACAGATCAACGATGGCGGTGGGGCTCAGGATGCTGCCACCGCGATTGGCACCTCCAGAGTCGAGCAGGCTCCGCGCGTTAGCGGTAGGATGAGCCGGTGGAGGATGCCTTCGACGCAGGTTCGAGGTTGTTCAGAGGATTGACGTAATCAGGGACCTGTCGGCCGGTTCCCCCGTACGAGGACTACTTGTATGTCGGGTTCAATTCCATCACCGTTTCCCCGCGATGATCGCGGGCCGCATTTCGATGCGGCGGACCGAGTTGCATCGCCCGAGGTGCCGACCGATGGGGAACCGGACACCCCGGCGATGGAACCGTGGCAGGAAGTAGAACCCGGACGGTTCATGCCACGTCGCGTACGCGGCAGTTGCGTCGGACGAGCGTTGGGGTGAACATTCACCACCAAGCCGTCTGGTCCAGACGGCGAACCCACCTCCGCATCAGACGATGATCTTGTGTAACCCGCAACCGTAGACCATGTTGTTCACTCCGCGGCCGTAGACGAGGTTGTTTAACCCGCTGCCGTACGCGAGGTCGTTCACCCCGCAGCCCGAGGCGAGGTTTGCAGCCGGCAGGCGGCGAACGTGTTTTGCAACAGCATGGCGATGGTCAACGGACCAACACCGCCCGGCACAGGCGTGATGGCGGAAGCAACCGAGCGAACCGCGTCATAATCGACGTCGCCCACCAACCCCTGGTCGGTGCGATTGATGCCGACATCGATGACGACAGCGCCGGGTTGAACCATGTCGGCGGTGATCAATCGCGGCTGCCCGACGGCCGCAACCAGGATATCTGCCGAACGCGTGATGTCCGCCAAACTCCGGCTCAACGAATGGCAAACGGTGACGGTCGCATTGGCGTACTCCTGCCCCAAACCGCAGTCGCGTGCCACCAGCATGTTTGCCAACGGCTTGCCGACGATGTCGCTGCGTCCGACGATCACCACATGCCGGCCCTGCACCGGCAAACCGTAGCGATGCAACAAATGCACCACACCGTGCGGTGTGCAGGGCAGAAACCGTGGTCGGCCTTGAACCAGCAGCCCCACGTTCTCCGCAGCAAATGCATCGACATCTTTGTTCGGCGACACGCGATCCAAAACGGACTGCGCATCGATATGTTTCGGAAGCGGCAACTGCACCAGAATTCCATGCACGGCGGCATCCTGGTTGAGCCGATCGAGCTGCTGCAGCAGCTCCTCGGTAGTGGTTTCCGCCGGCAGGCGCACCAACCGGCTGTCCATGCCGGCCTTTTCGCAAGCTCGTTCTTTATTGCGGACATAAACCTGGCTGGCCGGATCGTCTCCCACCAGCACGGCGGCCAGGGTCGGTGTCACGCCACTGCGCGTCTTCCACTGGGCCACCTGCTCAGCGATCTCAGCGCGGATCGCGGCCGCCGTGCTCTTGCCATCCAGTACCATTGCATCTGCCATTCCCGTTGCCTTGCTTCGCTCATTGTAAAATTCGGACGCACTTCAGACGCTGCCTCCCAGCTCGACCGCGGCCCAGTGTGACTGGTGCCCAGTGCGACCACGGCCGAAAACGTTTGGACTGGTGAGTTTAACCGGTCCTGGCCTGCCGAGAAGAGCCATGTCACCGCGCCCAGGCGACGGGACAAAGCGGCTTCACGGCGGGGGCGACGTTCCTAGTCGCCGGGCGCCGCGCCAATGGGCAGCTTCACCGTTTGCGCACCGTCACCATTTGCGCAGCGATTTTGCCGGGAACACGGAGTCCAGGAAAGGCGACCGGCGATTGCCGATTGACATCCTGCTGCTTGGCAATCAAAGTGATGCAAAACTCACCTGCCATTCCCGCCTACCACGTACATCCTTTTTTTCTCTTGCGGAGGACGAATCCGCCATGCCTGAACTGCGGTTGGTAACCCGTCTTGTGATTGCAGCTTGCCTGGTGCTCGTGACCACTACCGGTTACGCCCAACGGGAACGCTCTACCGAGCCCACTACCGGTATCCGCTTCCAACCACCGACGGCGGTCGCATTGCTCCACGCAACTGTGGTGGTGGACCCCCAAACGACGTTGGAAGACGCCACGATTCTGATCGAGGACGGTCGCATCCAGCGCGTCGGCGCCCAGGTGCAGATTCCTCCCGGGTATGAGGTCATCGATTGCGAGGGTGACTGGATCTACCCGGCTTGGGTCGAGCCCTTGCTGGAGATCGAGTGCGCGGCCGATCCCTCCAACTTGGCGCATTGGAATGCACAGATTCGGCCTGAAGTTCAAGCGAGCTTGACGGCCAACGTCAACCAGGAACGAGTTGGTCAGTTACGGCAAGCCGGATTCGGCGCGGCCCTGTTGGCACCCGAAGGAGGCATCATGAAGGGCCAGAGCTGCATCATTACCCTGGGGTCGCAAGATCTGGCTCAATCGATGCTGGCCACCGACGTCGCGCAGCATATTCGTTTATATCCGGAACGCGGCAGCCGGGGGTCGTACCCGAACAGCCCGATGGGGGCGATGGCGCTGGTGCGACAAGTCCTCTCCGACGCGGCCTGGTATCGCGACGCCCAGCGGATCGCGGGGGTCACGCCTGGGTTGAACCCACCGGCGCGCGATGCCGCCTTGGAAGCGCTCCAACCACTGCTCGCCGGGCAGCAGGTCGCCATCCTCGATGGTACGAACGAACTCTACGCGCTGCGCTGTGATCGCATCGCCAGAGAGTTCGGGTTGCGCGCGATCGTGCGCGGCTCGGGGCGGGAATACCGCCGGTTGGATCAGTTGGCAGCGACCGGGCGGGCTCTGATCCTGCCGCTCGATTTCCCGGACGCACCGCGCGTGCGGACCGTCGCGGAAGCTGCTGACGCGTCCCTGCAAGAGCTGATGCATTGGTACCTGGCTCCTGAGAACCCGGCTCGCGTGCAACGGGCAGGCATCCCATTCGCCTTCACATCAGATCAGTTGGAGGCACCAAAGGAGTTCCTCAACCGAGTCCGCCTGGCGGTCAAACACGGCTTGGAGCCAACCGCTGCCCTGGCAGCATTAACCACGCAACCGGCCGAATTGCTCGGCATTGGCGACCAGGTGGGAACCGTTTCCGTCGGCAAGCTCGCAAACCTCGTGCGGGCTACTGGCGACGTGATGGATGCCCAGACCAAAGTGAAGGAAACCTGGGTGCGGGGCGAGCGATTCCGCTGGGAGGAACAGCCGGAACAGGATTTGCGCGGAACATGGGATCTCGGCGCCATCACAGTTCGA